>SLEY01000078.1 GCA_007124535.1 Planctomycetaceae bacterium | reverse complement strand
GAACCGCTCGTTCATATCCATCTCTCTTACGGCATCTGCGGCAAGAATATGACAAAAACTTTTTGACCGTCACGGATTTTGGGGAGGGCAGTTCACGCGACCGAAGGGCGCTCGCCCAAAACTCCCAGTTTGCCGGCTGGCGTTTGAATACCGCTACGAGCGGGTAAGAAATTGGGGAATCTGCAGGAAATGGTTGTGACAGGGAGCATGAAAAGAACCATGATCCATCAGGCTTCCTCCTCCTGCGGAGGGCGTTGGAGGCCCCCTCCCCAAAATCCGTGAGGGTCAGGAATCTGCTCGATCACGTCTCGCTGCCGACATTCGATGAAGGTGACGATCTTCATCGCGGCGCCACAGTGCGGGCACTTGGAACCCACTCCCTCAAAGTCCATTTCTCGATTCTGAAAGCTGGGTGTCCCCGTTTGGCTGGTTGGGACTCGAGTCGTAGAACGGAATTGATTCCGTGTCCCGCGGCAGGAACGGAATGAATTCCGTTCTATGTTGGGACAGTTCTGACCGGGGGCGGTGTCGATTGAAGGAGAGAGCGAGGCCGGAACGTTTTCGGCGTTCCGGCCTCGGGTGTCGTTGCTGGCGATCAGCGGGAGGCAGGTCCGACGACGATGAACAGACTCACGCCGTCTCGCTTGACACGCAGGCGAACGGCTGCGTTTTCCACCCGGTCCAACGCTTCGCGGAAATCTCGTACACTTCGTACGGGGGCTCCATTGACGTCCACGATCACGTCACCGGCTCGCATGCCCGCTCGCGCGCCGACGGAACCTGCTTCGACGTCGGTCACGACCACGCCCCGCTCGTCCGGCGAGTAGCCTAATTGGTTGGCCAACTCGGGCGTCAGCGTCTGGACGGTTACGCCCAGGTCCATGGCCGTGGCGTCCTGATCAGCCCGTGGCATGCGGTCCGCATCCTCTTCCAACAGCCCGATGGTCACGTCGATCGTCATGCGTTCGCCGTCACGGAAGATCAAGAGGGTGGCCTCGGTATCTGGGGCGGTGGCCGCTACGGCATGACGCAACTGGCTGGCATCGCGGACCTCACGGCCGTTGAATTCGATGACAATATCCCCGGCCTGCAGGCCCGCCTCCTCGGCGGGGCTGTCGGGCACGATATCGCCGATCAGCACGCCTTCGGTCGAATCGAACTGGAACGAAGCTGCCAGTTCTTCGGTCAGATCCTGGATCAAGGCCCCCAGCCGGCCACGGCGCACCTCGCCTTCCTCAATGATGGAGTTCGCCACCATTTCCACCATTTTACTGGGGATGGCGAAACCGACGCCCATATAGCCCCCGGTGCGGGTGGCGATCGCGGTATTGATCCCGATCACTTCCCCTCGCAGATTGACCAGCGGACCGCCGCTGTTGCCCGGATTGATGGCCGCGTCGGTCTGGAGAAAGTCCTGGAACATCCGCTGGACATCCATTTCCCGGCCTTTGGCACTAATGATCCCTGCCGTCACCGTCTGTTCGAGACCAAAGGGACTTCCCATCGCCAGGACCCATTCACCTACCTGGGTTGCATCAGAGTCACCCAGGGGGGCAGCTACCAGCTCTCCTGCGTCGATTTTCAGGACGGCCAAATCGGTACGCGGGTCGGTCCCGACCACTTCGGCGGGCAGAGTCCGCCCATCGGACAACGTGATTTCTACTTCGTCGGCATCGGCGACGACGTGATTGTTCGTCAGGAGATACCCATCCGGACTATAGATGACGCCCGACCCCAAGCCACGCCGCTCGCGTCCTCGCGGCCCGGGCGAGGGGGAGGGGCCGAAGAAATCGTCTCCGAAAAAGCGGCGCAGTTCATCCGGCAGATCGGGCCGCTGCGGCTGGCGTGCCTGCACCCGCCGGACACTGTTCACGCTGACGACCGATGGCCTGAGGGCGTCGGACACGTTCAGGAACCGGGCGGAGAGATCGTCCAATTCGCCCAGTTCCGCCAAGTTTTCACGGGCGATTTCGGCCACGCGGGCATCTTGAGCGTAAGAGAATGGGGTCTGCGTTTCGTAACGCAGCATGACCAAACCGGCTCCTACGGCCCCGCCCAGCACGGCAGCCATTACAAACAGGAGTTGTCGTGATACGCGAATCATGGTCTTCTATGCCTCCATTGAATTGAGTGGTCGTCTTCGGCCCTGGCCCACGATCGCGCGGGCGGCCCTTGAACTTCGACCGTGAATTCCTGTCTTCCCCCAGATTTCTAGGAAACGGTCCAGCCAATTTCCAGACCATCGTGCCCGCCCACTGCAAGCAGCGTGCCAAAACAGATGCCCAAACAGCCTGTTGGCGGTGTCCAGCGGGAAAGAGCGGAAAAACATGGGCGGGAACCGAGGAAACCCACGCCCGTGGCAGCGTTTTCCTTGCAATGGACTCCTGCCGTTCCCTTCGCACCGAATTAACTTCGTTGGCAGTGGACAACTTGGCAGCCATTCGCCGCCAGTCTGCCAATCTGACCAACCGATTTTGACCGAGAAACCGGCGATTCTCCCCAGTAGGTGTGAGTTTCGTTCTATTGACACGTGCCGCCGACCATGCCAGGATCCGACGCAGACTCGGGTAATCCCTGCCCGGGAGCGCTTTTTGGAAAAGTGCTGTCCTGTTTCCAACAAACCCCACCGGAAGAGTGGCTTGATGATCGAACTGACGGTTAGCGGACTTTTGGGAGTCATCTGGCTACTGATCGTGATTTGGGCCATTGTGCAGACGGGGGAGAGTACCGCTGGCCCGGTGAGCAAGTTCTTGTGGATCCTGATCCTGTTGTTCTTTCCCTGTGTCGGTCTGTTAATCTGGCTGTTGCTGGGCCCCAGCCGGCGCTACTACTAGGTAACAGGTACGTTTTCGTTTTGGGTTTCGTTCTGAGGAGTTCCCGCCATGAAATTCATTGTACCCGTCCTATTGGCGGTTTTGACAACTCTGCTGATGGAGGGCAATTTGATGGCCCGGGAGAGCGACGTCACCGAGATACCTTGGTTTATCGGGGGCATCGGGGGCGCCTATCTGATGGTCGAGCCGGGTGAGTTGGAAGTGGAGGTATTCAAACGCAACTGGGACGCTCGTAGCGGACGCACTCAGCTGCAGGCCATCTTGGTCGCTCCGGATCGTGAGGTCCTGGACTCGGCGGAAATACCTCCTTCACGGGAGACGTCAGAAGAGTCGTTGGCGCCGGTGCAAAGCGTCACTTTGGGCGCCCGAGTGGATCGCCCCGGGATTTATGCCTTGATGATTACATCGCGTGGCAACCGTTACGGGTTGAATTTGGGCTGGAGCCTGCGTACCAACGCGGCAGGCTATCTCATCGAAACATCGCGGGGGCATCGCGACGAACGTCATCAGGAGCCCTTGGTGTTGATCCATGGCGATCGTCCGGCGGATGTATGCTTTTTGCCCCGTCCGGGTGAGTTTGAGATTGAGATCGAAGGTTTGCCCGCAGATACGGGCCCCTTGATCCTTTATGACGAGCGGGGAGAGCAAGTACTCGAGATTCCGGCGATTCCCGAGCGTGCCACGGCAATTCGTCAGTACCTTCGGATCCCGCCGGGCGACTCGGAGGAGAGTTCGGCTCGAGCTACGGTACCCGCCGGGGAAGGTCGTGGAACGGCCCCTTGGCGGCTGCACTTTCCCGAAGGCCAAGCGTATGTCAACATCGACGGGGTAACCCGTTGGGAAGGTGGCGATCGCTACCGGGATCTATCTCTGTGGTCGCCAGAACCCCAATCCTGGTTCTCTTTTTACCCCTATCGATGGTTAATCAGTCCGTATCAGCGGACGGTGTGGAGCGAACCGGAGCAGGACGGCGAGATCATGTTTCGTGTTCACAACCAGGGACAGGAGAGCACGGAAGTGGATTTGAGTCTGGAGTTTTCCGGTGATCGGTGGCCGGCCGAACTGGATTTGGAATCGATACGGCTGAATTCGGGACAAACGCGAGAAGTGCGGGTCCAGTTCACGGCGCCGGCGGCGGGCCAGGCATCCGTCTGCCATGTACGGGCGACGCCCCGTGGAGATCCCGAGGTCACGACCTACGCCACGCTGACGGTGCGGGGTGGCGAGTCTCCGGCGGGGGAGCCGCTCGATCTGCCCCTGGTGCTGCAGCCGTATGCGCACGAGAATCGCCAATTCGGTTACCTTCCGGATTACGCGGTGGACAATCAGGTCTACTTCGATTTGGAGAACCGGCCGTTTGTGGTCGCCGGCGGCCAACTCTTTCGACGGGAAGAGGGGCAGTGGACCAGCACCCGTTTGGCGGAGGCGGTAGTGCGGAGTGTGCCGTCGATTGGCAGCGGAACGTGGTCGTCGATTTCGACCAAGATCGCTTTTGATGCAGACAACGATCTGTATCTGTTGGGCCGCGCGGGCAGCACGGTGGGTCTCTTGCATTCGACCGACGGGGGAGCGAGTTTCACGGCGTACGTACTGGCGGGTCGCGAGTCCGAACCTCGTGCCTGGGATTTGGAGCAGTTTTCTGGACACAATGTGCCCGAAGGTCCCCCGCCGGTGATCCGCAATACCCGCCGGCATCGGGATACGGATCCACGTTTACGGTGGCGCAGCATCAACGATCTGGAGTTGTTTGTCGGCGAGAAGACGGCGGACGGCCGGCTGACGTTCCAACCGCCGTTGCTGATCAGCGACATGGCGTTGGGGTTATCGATGCACTCGGGCATCCCTTCGTCCGTGGTATCCCGGGATTCGAAGGTGCATGTGGTGTGGGGCGAGGCGACGGATCCGGCGATCAGCCGCGAGGAGATACCCGGGGTACCGGCGTACGCGGTCACGTACGACCGGGACGCGGAAACGTTGGGGGAGCCGGTTTTTTTGAGCTTCGGGCCGCCTCCCAATGACGGGCACAACACCCCCAGCATCACAATGGACAGCCGCGGGTACCTGCACGTGGTGGTAGGGACGCACGGGGCGCCTTTTCAATACCTGCGTTCTTCGGAGCCGAACGACGCCGAATCGGGATGGACGTCAGCGACGCGAACCAGCGACGCGAACCTGCGTCAAACCTACGTGGGCTTGGTATGCGGAGCCGACGACACGCTGCATTTGGTCTTTCGGCTCTGGCGGTCGGGCGATCAGCACCTGGACGGAGCGTCGTGGGCGGCCTTGGCTTACCAGAGCAAACCGCCGGGCGGCTCGTGGAGCGAGCCTCGCGTATTGGTCGCACCGCCCTTGTCGGAGTACAGTATCTACTACCATCGTCTGACATGTGACCGGCAGGGAGCGCTGTTTTTGTCTTATGACTATTGGTCCACGTTATGGTTTTATCGCAACGATCAGCGTGGTCCGGTCCCCGCCGGTTCGGGCCGCCCGGGTCGAGGCTGGGGGCGTGCCGTGCTTAACTCCCGCGATGGGGGAGTCACCTGGCGTTTGTGGTAGGCTTATTTGTCCCGCTTTTTCCGTGTTATCATGTTGCTTGCATCCACGGGGTCGGGGATTGTTTTCGGTCCAATGGTTTTCCAACTGGGTTGTTGAGCGTTGAAAACGAGAGCCGGCCTCCTTGCCATTCAGGAGAAAGTCCGTCATGCGAGAGCGAGTTCAGGTATTCACGCATGCCAGTCCCGAGGGTTCGTCAGTCGGTGAAGACCTTCTGCAGGACATGATCAACGACTGGTTGGCCGAGACACAGGGTGAGATTGTGAACATCACGCAATCGGAGAGTCATCGTCCGGGGAAGGCCCAACACATCACTTTGTGTGTATGGTACATCCCGAAAAAGCCCAGCTCGGGGTAGGCCGCGCATCCCAAGGGATGGACACCAGGCCGAGGAGGTATGCCACGTTTCGGGGCCTATGGTGTGTCGCCAGGATCCGAGGCTGGAGGGGTACCGGGAGTTGCCGATGTGTCGGCGGGGCCTTGCCCCAGGGCCCGTTCTTTCAGTTCCCGGAACTTGTCGCTGGCCTGTTCTAGTTGTTGCTCGAAGCCCGGATCGGGCACGAGTCCCTCCGTTGCATCGCGGTAGGCGGCGACCATGCTGATCATGGCAAAGGCGTCGCCGACGGCCAGTTTGATGACCCAGGCCAGGATCAGCGTTCCCAGCACGGCGCCGCCGGCCAGCGGTTGGGAGACCATGGCGATGAGCAGGCCGGCGGGAACGACCACCAAAGCGACCAATACGAGGGCGGGCAAGTAGGACAGCAGCATCAGTACGACGGCATTGATCAGCAGGGGCTTCCAGACCATGGCATACAGGATTACGCCTTCCTTGGTCGCTTTCCACATATTCTCCTCGCGCTCCCAGAACGAGCGGGCGAGGATGGCTTCGTCGATGTAGTCGGTGGCAAATTGGATGACTCGATTGACGACTCGCGAAAGGTTGCGACCCGCTTGTCCCGGCAGGAAGCTCATGGCCCGGGTGACCATCGCGGAAAAACTACGGACGACTGCCCGGACCAGGTTATCGGCCAGGAACATGACGTTGATATCACCAAAGCGGGCGACGACCTGGTCCTTACCCCACTGCAACTGGTTCGTGCCTGCGGGCAATTCACGTCCGGCGAGCAGTTCGGCGATCACGGCGATATGGGCTGCTTGGATCATATACAGCAGGTATTTTTTGGCCAGTATGGTCAGGGGTGCGGCCCCGCCAAGAGCCAGCAGCAGGGCGATGAGGGCTAGCAGGGGATGGAGCATCGAGAGCAGCCAGGCCAGAGCCCCGAAGACAGCGAAGTAGACCGCCATGGCCAATCCGAAGAGTCCATAAACGCCCAATCGCACGAGTAGAATCGGCATGGTACGAACCAGGATTCGCAGTGCCCGGCGGACTTGAATCGCAGACAGGTCCATCGGCCCCCTCCTTTGAACAGGTGCATGTCGCGGAGTTTCCTTCGGGGCATGCTAACCGGGCGCCCCGGCCGATTCAATGCCCGGGCAGAACATTTCTTAGGCTCCGCGGAAGATGAATTCGAGACTTGGTAATCTCGTCGCCGCCACAGCCAGTACCGACTTGCCGATCCGGCCCATCCCCTGGCCGCCCACCCCGCCGACCGCTCGCCGCGGCCTGTCGCCGGGCGGCGATTCGGGGAAACCCGTTTCCAGCCGGCCAAAAACCGTGCGCAATGGCGTGGCCTCGCCTTCCAGGATTATTGTCCTTCTGCGATCGCAAACCCGGGTACTACCATCTCCGATCCCCCAATGGGTTCGCGCGCGTCTCCAACGCGGTTCGGAGCCTGTCGCGAATGGTCTCGTCCACGAATCTCCGATTGCAGAGATGCTCCAGCGTGGAACTGAAACTCGTTCGGAGCCGCTTGGCGATTTCTCCGATCCCAGCCACAGAATCCAACGGGCTCGGCCGACCGCGAACGATCGTTTCCACCAAATGATCGGGCATCAGCAGCATTGCGGCAAAGGCATTGGCTCGCTTCTCCACGTCCAGGGGCGCCCAGGGCCCCGACGCCATTGCCAGGTGCGCACCGTAGCTCCGGTCGTGTAGAATGTGGCAAAGTTCATGCGCCAAGGTGAACCGACGCGGTTCTTCGTCGCGGTACCGGTAGCTGCGGTTCAGCAGGACGTGCGGGCGATAATGGGGTCCTGCGATCGCCACGGCGCGAATCGATTGGTCACTCAGACTCGCTTCTTGCACGGTGATGCCGAGATCCTGGTACAAGCGATCGATGTCCACAGACGATTCATCTACGTACCTGTCGCCGATCTCCTCCAGCAGATCTTCCGCCAACTGGTAACCTTGCTCCCAAGTTCTTTCCTCGGTCCGTCCGACCGGCGCGTCCCGCACCATCCGGCGAAGGACTTCGGACTCGCCGTTGGGCGCGAACGACTGCACCAGTCTTTCGGCCAACAAACGCACGTCCGCCTCTTCGATCGTTGGGGAAAGCGAGCCGAACAACAGGGCAGCCGGGCATGCCCCGTGGACGACAAGTTTGGTTTCGCATGTTTTGAAGACCGCCTCATACGCCTCGGGCGACAAGTTGGCGGGAAACATTTGCATTAACCGGTCCCATTGCTCGGCCGGCGCATTCTGGTCCGGGCGAACGCCGGAAATCAGCCCGAGCCTGCGGCGTTGATCGGACGTCTCAAGCGCCGCCACATCCTGGACGAGTTGGGCGAACACCCGACTGTCCGGCATTTCGTCCCTCAGATGCCGCGCCGCTCTATCCACGACGCCGAACAGCACATAAGCCGCTTCATCAGGTGCGAGTCGACCGCAGCCGGGAAACGCATCGAAACGAAAATGCTCCGGGGCTCCCGCCAGGGAATGGACGCCCCAAGAGAACTCGATCCCATCGAGCCGGCGACGGATGAACAGATTGGGAAGCAATCCGCCTTCACGGCAAGAAACCAAGCAGTGCCGCCTCCACCATTGATGCCAGCGCATCTCCCATCGCTCCGCTTCGTCCTCCGACACGGTCGGGGCCGCCTCATTGGTTCGCCGCATCGAAATCCAGGCCGTGGCGCCGGCATTCTTGGTCGGAAGCCGCTCCTCGTGTAACAGAAAGTCCCAGTTCGATACGAGCCATTGCAGAATAGGCAGGAGATACCAATGCACCGAATCGACCGGTTCTCCCTGTTCGATGTGAGCACAAAGATTGTGACCGTTGACCCAGATCTCCAGGCTTCCCCAGGATGCGGAGTGTTCAGGCGTTGCCGCACGTCCCGCGTCCGGATCGGGCAGGAAGGCAACCTTGACCGCAAACAAATCGCGGCGACCCAGCATGACCTCGAGTTGGCGTGGCACTAATGCGTCTCCCAGTACTTCTTGCGTTCGCGTTTGCTCAAACGCCGTGTTCGAATCCATCGAAGCACCAGCTTGGTAGGAACCTCAACCCATCCGATCGGGTAGCCGTGCCATCGGTTCGGTTCGTGTTCCTGAGCGCAGTAGGCCTTGCCCTGATGAATCGCATACCGTTTGCCTTCCCACCGCACACTTTCGCGGAGCAGCGTCGAAGCGAGTGGACGCACCCCGGCGTCGCAAAGTGAACCGCGTTTGCCGATTTGCCACGGCTCGCTGTGTTTTGGATTCGGCTCGTAGATCAGCGCCGGCTCGTTCTTCCCATCAGCTGCGTGAGCATCCTTTTCGTTCGGTTCATCGGACATTGGATTCGAGTCCTGTGGCGCCAGGGACTACCGGTGATTGTGCCAATTTCAATCTTAGCAAATGGAAGTGGCCTGACAAACCCCCGGAAATGCGAGGAAAACCGGAGCGAGCGGCCTGCCGCCCCACGGCGTGAGTCAAGCGACCGTTCCTGGAGACGCGGCTTGTGACTTGGTGTCCAAGGGCAACAGTTTCGCGGCCGCGCCGGAGCACCGCGCCCCCGGCCACCGAGTACGCACCACGAACCGACTCACTACCGATCGCTCGCCCCTCGGCCGCGGCCTCCACCACCACCGCCGACACCGGCACCGCCGCCGCGGCCTCGACCGGCGCCGCCTGCGGCTCCGACGCCGCGGCCTTGTCCCGCGCCCCGACCCTGTCCGGGGGCGAAGTCACGAGCCCGTACGGGGCCTCGACCGTCACCGGGCCCCGCCCAAAGGGGGCGCAGATTCTGGTCGCGCAAGACGAACTGCTCGGTCTCCTCGTCGACGTCGAACTCCACCTGGCGGGCCACGTAATGCCCTTCTTCCATGGCCGGCGTTCGGAACGCCTGGATGCGGAGCGGTTCGCCCGCTTCCAGGTTGTCGAGCAATTCTTGGACGACTTCCGCTTCGTCCGGCCCCAAGTGCACATTCCAGGGTTCGTCGCGTTGGGGGGCTTCCGGCTGAAGGAACAGATGGGCCCCTGCGGGGGAGCGGCCGGTGGTGGCTTCACAAGGCCCCGTCTCGACCCTCTCAAGGCTGCCCCTTAACTCAACGATTTGGGGGCGTTCTGCCTGACGCGCGACTCCATCCGGTCGGCCGATGCCTCGCTGGGCCAAGGCGGGTGCGGTTCCGACCAGTAGCAGCGTGATGCAGGCGACCCACGTCCAGAGGTTTCGGGTTTTCATGTCCGGGCTCCTTTTGTCAAATTGAAGCAAGAAATGCGCGCACCGCGCCCGGGTTGCCCTGCAAGTTTTGCGCGCTTTGCGGGACGGTGGAGGCGGTCCCCCCACGGAAACCGGTACGGTGACGGCTGTTTTCCGAGTCCTGCCCACCGCGGGCAAGCCGAAGCACCTCACAGTGCATTTCTCATGCCCATCGCATGATGGTTGAGCGTCGGGCGAAAACGCGAAGTGGGCCTGTAAGCCGGGTTCTGTGTCCTCGAATTTCACGAGGCGATGGCCATTTATCTAGGACACCGATTGCTCGGCGCCTCCAGCGACCGACCCGGGAGTCGATGGCGAGCCGGACCGACTCGCAGCGGCCTTCCAGCCACCTGCTCCCTGCTTGGTCTTGCTCCGGGTGGGGTTTACCGAGCCAACCAGGTCACCCTGGTTGCTGGTGCGCTCTTACCGCACCGTTTCACCCTTGCCTGATCCCGCGATCTTGGGGATGCGCGGGCCATCGGCGGTCTATTCTCTGTGGCACTTTCCCGCGCCTTGCGGCGGGTCGGCGTTACCGACCACCCTGTCCTGCGGAGCCCGGACTTTCCTCCCGCCGATCCGCCCGCCGGGGCGAACCGGCCGGCGACCATCCAGCCCACTTCGCGTGTCATTTCGCACCAACGTCCTCCAGGCAAACGCCGGACATTATTCTACGCCACCGTCCGCCTCGCGGGTAGCCGCAGCCAACCGCTCGGGAACCGAGCGGTAGCTGGCTCCCCACGCCACGATCTCGAAATCGCGTGCCTGTTCCCCAGCCACTGCGATCCGGATATCGATACGTTCCGGAGGCAGGCAGTTTGCCACGCGATCCGACCATTCGATCAGTGTCAACCCGTCCGATTCAAAATACTCTTCCGGCCCCAGCTCCAAAAACTCGTCGTCGTCGTTCAGCCGATAGGCGTCCAAGTGATAGAGTGTCCGGGCGCCTTCGTAGGGCTGGCACAGCACGAAAGTGGGGCTCAGCACATGTTCCGGCGGGATGCCACAGGCGGCCGCGATGGCCTGGACCAGTCGTGTCTTGCCGGCACCCAACGTGCCGATCAAACCGACCGTGGCGCCGGCGGGCAACACGCGGGCCAAAGCCGCGCCCAGCCGCCGCGTATCACGCTCGTCACGCGCATGAAACCGAAAAGTGGACGAAGGCGTCGGAGAAGCAGGACTTGGATTCATCAACCGTTCTTTCAATCCATCAGAAAAAGCAGGGAAAATGGTAAAGATTGTCAATCTGCGTTGGCCGCAGCCAGCACCCGCTGCCAGAAATCGCGGGCCGCTCGGTGGTAGCGAAGCACCGCCGCACGCTGATCCGGATCGGCCAGATCCACGCGTCCCGCACGCTCGTGCACCCAATCCAGGAAGAATTGAGCCGCCTGGCGACTGATGCGGCGTTCCGAACCGATCTGGACGTAGTAGGGGCCGGTCGAGGCGAAACGGTAGGTGCGCGGGTGGGCGGTGACCGCGCGGATCAACATCCAACCACTTTCCTCGAACACCACCTCTGGAAGTTCACCCCCTTCCCGGGCCCATTCGTCCAGCCGCACTTCGTGCTCGACTTGGCCGTTCTTGATAACCTCCAAGTAATCCACCGGGTCCCGGGTGGCCAGATTCAAAGCGGGGTGCAGCGCCACCGTTTGGCCAGCCGCGGCGTGGAACACATGCCCCGGCAACTCCCCGTTGACTCGAGGATCGGAAATCAGCGGGCCGTTGGTCACCACCACCCGGCCTGCCCGCAGATTCTCCCACCAAGCCTCGTAATCCAGCTGCTCCCCGCAATGGACGTACACGCGATTGTAACCCACCGGATTGGTCAGCAGACCCGAGGCACTACCTGCCGAAGGTGGTATGCGGACCCCGGTTTCAAGAAGCTGGTAGTACACGTGTTGGGACCAGAGTCCGGTGCCATGCGAATCGGGGAACGTCAATCGGTCACGCGGCTTGCCCCAAGCCTCGTTGTTCAGCATCCCCTCCCGCTGCATATGGCCGTTGCACAAGCCGATCGAGTGGACTCGCCGGCTGGCGACCCACACCGGCAGATCCCACCAGAAGGGGCGTTCGATATCCACATGCACCGACGGATGCGAAGCCGCCTGCAGCAGGATTTCGGCGGAGGCCGGAAACTCCGCTTCGGCCCCCGCGATGGAGAGGGGTTGGGACAAGTTCAGGTACAGCAGGTTACCGCCCGCGCGGGCATCGCTGCCGGCCAACTGGTGAAAAAAGCGATCGCGATCCACGCGCACCAGCGGATTGTCGGGCAGCGGCTGATCCTGCCAGCGGTTCTGTTGGTGGTCCCAGGTGATCACCGGCGCCACGTGCAGGTCTTCGGCCTGCATTACCAGCGGCATATCTTCGGGGCAGCGTTGGATGTGCAGGTCGCCCGACCACCAGCCCTCCTTTTTCAGGTGGGCAAAGCGTTGCATTTCCAGTTGCACGTTATCCGAATCCCCTCGTTTAGCGGAAAAATGTCCGGTTCTCAGTCGGTATTCCGGTCCACGTTCCATTTCGAAGGTATACTCCCCCGCCCGCAGCTGCAGCACCGCCACACCGGGGACGATGAAATGGTCGTCCCAGGAAACCACATCTGGGGGGATCACAGGGCGCCCGCGAGCATCTTTCAGATGCATACGGACAGGAATCGGCCGGTTGGTATCCTGGTCGACCACACGGATTTCCAACTCGACTTGTCCCGGATTGCGTTGCACTCCGGGAGCGGGAGCGGCGGTCAGCAGGGAGAGCAGCAGCGGGCCGACGATGTGGGATCGCCACATAAAACACACTCCATTGTGGGGCAGGGCACTCCTCCGAATAACGGCTGGAAGTTGGAGCCCGTTTCGCTTTACAATCCTGGGGCAGTTTTCTGTGCCAGCATAGCAGGTAAGCTGGCACGGCCCCAGCCCGCTTGGAGGAAAGCGAATACGGATGAGCGGACGATCGGCGAGCGAACCGCCTTGGTATCAGAGCGGTTTACGTTTTCAGTGCCGTCAGTGCGGCGGTTGCTGCACGGGCGCTCCTGGATTCGTATGGGTCAACCGGCGGGAGATCGCGGCGTTGGCGGGCGAATTGGGGCTGGAAGCGGAGCGATTCGAGCAATTCTATGTGCGAAAGATCGGGATCCGTCGCAGTTTGCGGGAGTTTCCCGGCGGGGACTGTGTATTCTATGATCCCCAGACGCGTGGGTGTCAGGTTTACGCGGTGCGGCCGCGGCAGTGCCGCACTTGGCCTTTTTGGGAGTCGAACACGCGGACGCCGGAGGCTTGGCAAGCGGTTTGCGAGTCCTGTCCTGGAAGTGGGCGGGGCGAGTTGTACGTGTTCGAGGAAATTGAATCCCGGCGTCAGACGCTTCGTGTGTAGGGGGGCGGGGGCACGATGAATCGTGAACTCCAGCGGGCATGATGGATCGTGAACTCCAGCCGGCACGATGAATCGTGAACTCCAGCGGGCACGATGAATCGTGAACTCCAGCGGGCACGATGGATCGTGAACTCCAGCGGGCATGATGGATCGTGAACTCCAGCCGGCACGATGAATCGTGAACTCCAGCGAAGTCGAATCGCGGCGTTCGGGGAAAAAACCCGGGACGGATTGTAGGGATTGCATCAATTCTGGCGCGTTTGCGGCCGATAACACTATCGAAGCTCGCGGAGGCCAACGCCATGAACCGGGAGTGCGCCGGGGTTGTCATCTTGACTCTAGTACTTGCGACACTTACACTTAGGACGTTTTTAACGCTCATGTCAACGGTTCGACCCCGACCAGCGGCTCCCCCCCAATCATGGAGATTGGTGACGTGACCAAGAAAGAGATTGTCAGAGCGATTTCCAAAGAGATCGGCTTAACGCAGTTGAAGACCAAGGAAATCGTGCAGAAGACATTTGACGCCATCGTCAGGACGCTGGTGGAAGACGAGCGGATTGAGTTACGGAATTTTGGCGTATTCGAGGTCAAGAAGCGAGCTGCTCGCATTGCGAGAAATCCCCGCACGGGGGACAAGGTAAGCGTTCCGGAGAAGTATGTTGTTACGTTCAAGCCGGGAAAAGAGATGGAGCAGCGAGTGCGTTTGCTGGCCAAACAGCGCGCCGCTCGTCTCGCCGCGCGAGCGGCTCGGGCGAAGAAACGCAACTGGCCGACGAAACGGAGGGGTACGGGACGGCGTTCGAGCAAAAGCTCGGTGCCCCCGGCGGGCCCTGATGGTTCGGACGAACGTGCGGGGAAGAGTCCCCGCACATACACCGGGAAACTCAAGTAGTTCACGACTTTTGCCACCGCTTCCGATTCATGGAGGATAGCACAGTGATGCGTCGGCTCATCTTAACGGCGCTACTGGCAACTGCCCTCAGTTCCAGTGGAGGTTGTATCATTCCTGCTTATTCTGGCGATCCTGTCCGTAGGACGGAGCAACTAATCTATACCTCCGAGGATCTACGCACCCTGCTCAACGAGTGGGAGCGTTTTTGGTTCCTGGATCAACCCAGCCACATGTCGCCTCAGCGGGTGCATGGCGGGGTGATCTAGCCCTGATCGAGGCGGGCGGATACATTGGAGGCTTTTGGCGAGGTCTCCGGTGTGCACCGGTTGCGGACCGAGGTCCCGCCGCCTGTCCAGGTTTCGCTTTGAATCAGGAACATCCCGCTCCCCCACCGCCGCTGGCCGAGGTTTCGCTGCCCGTGCAACTCGGCCGACTCTCCTTGCCCAACCCGATCCTGGTGGCATCGGGCACGTTCGGCTACGCGCGCGAGATGCAGCATCTGGTCGCGTTGGATCGTTTGGGAGGCATTCTGCCCAAGACGGTCACCCGGCAGCCGCGCCCCGGCAATGCTCCCTGGCGAACGGCCGAGACCGCGGCCGGGTTGCTGAACGCCATCGGCCTGGATAACGACGGCATCGACGCGTTCATCGCGCATCATTTGCCCTACCTCTGCGGGCTCGGTCCTCCGGTACTGGTCAGCATTGCTGGTAGGAATCCCCCGGAATTCGTGGAGATGGCCGAACAACTCGATGCGCAGCCCGGGGTGGCCGGCCTGGAGTTGAATATCTCGTGTCCGAACGTGACGGGGGGTGTCGATTACGGCACCAGCGCTTCGGCTTGCCAGCAGCTGGTCGCTGCGGTTCGCCAACGCTGCCAGTTGCCGATCTGTGTCAAGTTGACGCCCAACGTCACGCGGATCGCCGATGTGGCTCGTGGCGCTTGCGATGGCGGGGCAGATGCGATCAGTCTGATCAATACGGTGTTGGGGATGGCGGTTGATTGGCGGCGCCGCCGCCCTCTGCTGGGCAATGTGGTAGGGGGGTTGAGTGGTCCGGCGATCAAACCGATCGCCTTGCGTTGTGTTTATCAGGTCGCTCAAGCGGTGGAAACTCCCGTGATTGGTATCGGGGGGATTGCCACGATTGACGATGTGATGGAGTTTCTGGTCGCCGGGGCCACGGCGGTCCAGATCGGCACCGCCAACTACTACGACCCGACCGTGACGATGCGTTTGCTGGACGCGCTCCCCGGTGCCTTGCGGGAAGCCGGGGTGAGCTCGGTCAGCGAGTTGGTCGGGACTTTGGAGACCTCCCGCGGATAGAGGAACGCTTCCAACAGGACTACCATGCGCGTACTTTCAGGAATTCAACCGACCGGCCGTTTCCACTGGGGCAATTATTTCGGCGCCATTCGCCAGTACCTCCAGCTGCAGGAGGGGAACGAAGCCTACTATTTCATTGCGAATCTTCACGCGCTGACCACGGTGCGGGATCGGCAGCGGTTATGGCAGGACACGCGGGAGGCCGCGCTCGATCTGCTGGCCCTGGGTCTGGACCCCGACCGGGCGACGCTGTTCGTTCAATCGGACGTACCGGAGGTGTCGGAACTGTGTTGGTTGTTGATGACCGGGGCTCCGCTGGGGTTGCTGGAGCGGTGTCATGCTTACAAGGAGAAGAAGTCGCGGGGCGTGACGGCCGATGCGGGGCTGTTCACGTACCCCGTATTGATGGCTGCGGATATCCTGGCCTACGATGCGCAGCTGGTTCCGGTGGGGGTGGATCAAGTGCAGCACATCGAGGTCTGCCGCGACTTGGCGGGGGGTTTCAACCACGAATATGGTGAGGTGTTTACGATTCCGCAGGCCAAGGTCTTGGAGGATGCGGCCAAGGTCCCCGGGGTGGACGGCGAGAAGATGTCCAAGAGTTACCAGAACACGATTGAGATCTTCGAGCCCGCCGGGGCCCTGCGGAAGAAGGTCATGCGGATCGTGACCGATTCGCGGCCGATGGAAGCGCCCAAGGATCCGCAGACGGATCATCTGTACCAGCTGTATTCGTTATTTGCGAGCGAGGCGGAGCGGGAGTCGATGGCGGCGCGGTACCGTGCGGGTGGTTTCGGGTATGGGGAGGTGAAGAAGGCGTTGGCCGCGGCGGCTCAGGACTACTTTGCCGAAGCCCGCCAACGGCGTGAGGAGCTGGCAGCCCGGCCGGAACGGGTGGCGGAGATCCTGGGGGACGGCGCGCAGCGGGCGCGGCGCAAAGCGGCGGAGGTGCTGGGGCGCGCCCAGCGAGCTTGTGGAGTGAAGAGGCCCGCATGAGAATTGTCGGCATCGGCACGGATATCACGGAAACGTTGCGGATCGCCCGCATGATCGAGCGTCACGGCGAGGTCTTCCTGAACCGGGTGTACACGGCCCACGAGATCAGCTACTGCCAGCGGCGCAAGGCGTCCACGGAGCACTACGCCGGTCGCTGGTGTGCCAAGGAAGCCGTGCTCAAGACGTTGGGCACCGGTTGGTCCCGGGGGATCCGCTGGCGCGACATTGAAATCCGCAATGACCTGACCGGCAAACCCCGCGTTTTGCTGGAAGGCGTCGCCGCCGAACTCGCGCGGCAAATGGGCATCGACGAGATCCTGATCACCATCTCGCATTGCCGCACGCACGCCACCGCCCACGCCCTGGCGATCGGCGGATCCTGAGACCAGGCGGCCGGAACCGTTTCTCTGTTTCTCGAAACGGCCTTTGGGGCGGACACCTTTCTCTGATCGCCGGTTGAATCCTGCCGTCAGCCAATAGATGCTGAACGAGAATTTCAGAGACATGTTGATCGCATTCAGTTCGGTTGGGTTCGGAAGAACCAATCTTCGGTCGGCTCATGGGCTTCGGCAAAGATCTCGCGCACTCGAGCGATGATCGCCGGGTGCTCGGCGGCCACATCGTGCTGCTCGGCCGGATCCTGCTGCAGGTGATACAGCCGGAGGGGCGCATCGGGGTCCCGGTGCAGTTCCAATTGGATCGCCTTCCAATCGCCCAGACGAACCGCCCGTTTGCCGCCCTGCCTGTGAAACTCCCAGTACAGGTAATCGTGATGCTCCTGTTCTTCCGGCCTTCCGGGATCCGCCAGGATCGCGGGGACGGGGTGCGGTTCGTGTTCCGGTGTTCGATCCATGCCCGGGGGGACTCATGCGGTGAATATCCCGGGCTCCGCCTGCATCCGATCGGCCTGGCGGCCAGCATGGTTTGGCTTGATGCGCATTTTTCCTCCCTCTCCGCCCCACCGGGCATTGGAGACTCTGGCCAGCCGAGAATTTTTCGGCGCCGGCTCGACCCACCTGGTTCGGTTTGCCCCCGAAAAATTCTCGTCTGTCCGATCCCCGAGTGCGATGTCGGTACCCGCCCTGTTTCGGTGAGGCGGAAAGGGAGGAAAAACTGCGAGTGAGGGCCGGGGTTTGCCCGATGGTCCGCGATGCTCCGGGAAGCGTCAGGGCAACCGGTCGTGGGTGGCCGTGATGGTCCGCGATGCTCGGGGAGGTTCCACGGCAGCGGCTCCCGGGTGACCCGGTTGGGCCCCGATGCTCCGACGGCTTCCGAATGTCCGTCCGCCCGTGCTTGGCAGTGCGGAGACGATTCCCCATGGCGTTCCCTTATCCGGCGAACTTCAACCGTGCCTGGCGCTCCCGCGTGACCGCTCGGCGACGGCGAGGCGGAGGCGGTTGCTTCACTTTCCCGTACAAAGCCCGGGCAATCGGGCTCCACTTCGTCTGCTCGTGGCGCGGGACTTCTTTTTGGCCGCCAATCTGCAAAATTCCAGTGAGTTTCGACCGGCTCTGGGGGGAAGCCGATTTTTGCCCCTCATTCCAAGCGTAAAATAGAAAGCAATTCCGTACAACGCAACCGGCTCCCTGGACGGGCGCGTGCCGGCCCCTTATCATCGCGGGTATCCGGGCGTCGGAACTCGGCTGCTCGAGCGGCAGTCCGGATCGGCCACGAGGTGTTTCCCGGTCCCGGCGACGCTGCCGGG
>SLEY01000281.1 GCA_007124535.1 Planctomycetaceae bacterium | reverse complement strand
TTGGCTTGTCGAGCCCCAAGTATTCCCTGTTCCGAAGGCGGGTCCCCTGGCGCTAGGCCGGATTCCATCGGTCCCGGAAGTCGTCATTGCGTTCACCGCGATCACTTCGGGAATCGGCTGTTATCTGTTCTCCGACCGCGTTCTCTGCGGCGGCAAACCAACCCAAGCGGCCGCGGGACTCGATGACAGCGCGGCGAACTACCTGAGCGCGCTGAAGGAACTCGTTACCGATCTGCACGATCTGAGCGTGCGGAGGAACATGGTCGCCGCGCTGCAGCGAATGAATCCAACCGTGGCATCCGTCGAGTTGAACGACATTCGGAATCCGAGCCACGTGGTGGTCGGGCACAAGTTCAACGGAAAGACGTTGCCTTTGCAGTTATCGCAGGAGTCGGCCGGTTTTCGGCGTTTTTACGCGCATCTGCTGGCCCTGTATCAGCGGCCGTCGAAGCAGACGCTCCTGTTCGAGCATCCCGAAGACGGCATTCACCCGGGCGCCCTCTCGCTCCTGGCGGAAGAGTTGAAGGCAGCCCCCGGAGAGGGAAGAGGACAAGTCATCCTGACCACGCACAGTCCCAAGCTGCTGGACCACTTTGCCGCCGATCAGATCCGCGTAGTCGAACTCGACGGGTTGCAGACCCGGATCGGCCTCGTTTCCGAGGAACAGCGAGAGGCGATCCATGAGAAGCTGCTGGAGGCGGGCGAATTGCTTACCGTCGATCCGGCAAGGATTCAGTTGGAGGCGACGGAAGCATGAAGCGGATCGTCCTGTTCGCCGAAGGGCACGGCGAAGATGTCGCGTTGGTCCGGCTCGTCAAACGGCTTCTGACGGAACAGGGCGTGTGGGAACGTCGCGACATCTTGCTTGACGAACATCCCTTTCGTGTCGGGCAGGTCGGTAGGCTGGTCAAGGACGGTTGTAGTCAATGGAAGCGCTGGCTTGCCGCCAGCATCAAACGCCGGAACCTGGGTGGCGTCCTGCTGGTCCTCGACGGCGATGCCAAGAGAATCGAGGGCAGGGCTTTCTGCACTGCTGCCGTGGCCGCTCGGCTGGCCGATGAAGCGAAGGCCGCGGGCGCCGGAACCAAGTTTTCCGTCGCCGTGGTATTTGCGCGGCAGGAGTACGAATCGTGGCTGATTCCGGCGGTCGCGGCGCTGGCGGGAAGTCGTCTCTCCGACGGGCGACGGATACGCCCGGATACGGAACTGCCCGTAGGCGACCTGGAAGAAAAACGCGATGCAAAGGGATGGATCAACAGCGTCCTGGAAGGAGGCTATCACGCAACTCGCGATCAGGCCACCCTAACCGAATTGGCCGATCTCCAGGCCATTCGCAACTTCAGGCTTCGCTCGTTTCGGCGGCTGGAGGCCGCGTTGGCGGAGTTGGTGTTGGCAATCCGAGAAGACATGCATGTTGCCACACCGAGACTTCAGACTTGACAGGCGGCGTATGGATTCGCAGCTAAAGCATCGGCAAGGGATGAACTTCCTGTCGGCGACGCCTTCTTACGAGGGCATGGCTACGAACGGGCGCCGAGACAATTGCGGACCTGGTCAGCAAGCTCGCGGTGATCTTGATCGGTTTGATTTCACTGGTCGGGTCCCGGGCATCGCCGACCGGTTGCGCGCCGGTGCTCTACGTTCCCCCACCCTTTGGTACCAAGGAGTCCCCTCATGACGTTGATCTTCCCCCGCTTCTTTGTTCGGGCCGTTTCGCTGGTGTTGGTCACGGCCGTCCTTCTGTCGGCGGGCCGGGCGGAGGTCCAGCCGCTGTGGACGCTGGACCCGGAGATGGATTGGGCGCGGATCGAGACCCGCGACGTCCGCTTGGCGATCGGCCGGCGCGAGGAACAGCCGGTTCTGGAACTGGTGGCGGGGCACGAACGGCGTTGGCCGGGGATCACGATCCTGCCTGCGGCGGGAGCTTGGGATCTCTCCACGCGGGAAGCCGTGTCGGTGTCGGTGCGAAATACGGGGACGCATTCCGTGGAGGTGGGTCTGCGAGCGGACAGCCCGCGTGCCGAAGGCGGTTCGTTCACCCTCCAGACGGTCGAACCGCTTTCACCGGGGCAAACGCGGCGGATCCGGCTGCCCTTAAGACGGCGGATGCCCGCGGCTTTGCAGGACCGCTTGTTCGGCATGCGAGGCTACCCCGAACGCTGGCTGCCGGACGGCGGGATCGAGGTCTCCGAGGTGACGGCGATTTTGATCTTCATTAGTCAACCGGATCGGGAGCATCGTCTGGAATTGGCCGATCTGCAGGCTTCGGGCGACGATCCAGGCGCGGTCCGGTTGGCGGACCCGGAGGAGCTGTTCCCCATGATCGATCGTTTCGGCCAGTACCGCCATCGCGACTGGCCGGGCAAGACGGGGGATGAGGCGGATCTGCGGGAAAGGATTGCCCGGGAAGATCGCGATTTGGCAGCCCATCCCGGGCCGGAGGGTCGCAATCGTTTCGGCGGTTGGCGCGACGGGCCGCAGTTGGAAGCCACCGGACACTTCCGGGTGGTCCAGCGGGAGGGCACATGGTGGTTGGTCGATCCGGAAGGCCGGTTGTTCTGGTCGCATGGGATCAACTGCGTCCGCGTGACCAACGGGGTCACGCCGATCACCGACCGCGAATTCTACTTTGCCGATCTGCCGCCGGACGACTCGCCCCTGGCCGAATTCTATGGTTGGGGCTCCTGGGCGCCCCGGGGGTATTATCACGGCCGGGGACGCTACCGCACGTTCAACTTCACCGGCAGCAACCTCCGGCGCAAGTACGGCGAATCCTGGTTCCGGGTGTTTTCCGAACGGGTTCACCAGCGGCTGCGCAGTTGGGGGTTGAACACGATCGCCAACTGGTCGGACCCGGTGATCTACGGCCTGGAACAGACTCCCTACGTGGTGACGGTTTCCTCGGGAGGTCCGCGGTTGGAAGGCAGCACGGGCTACTGGGGTCAATTCCCGGATCCGTTCGATCCGGAGTTTCGCCGGATCACGCAGCGGAACATGGCGGCTCGGCAGGACGCGACCAATTCGCCCTGGTGCTTGGGCGTGTTCATCGACAATGAATTGGCGTGGGGGCAAGAACTCTCGCTGGCCCTGGCCACCCTGGCGTCCCCCGCGGACCAGGCAGCCAAGCAAGCCTTTCTCGAGGACCTCCGCGAGAAATACCAAACGGTGGATCAATTGAATCGGGCGTGGGGAACCCGCCACGATTCCTGGGAAGCTTTGGCCGAACACCGCGAGGCGCCGCCGATACAGGAACAGGCTCGTCCGGATCTGGAAGCGTTCGCCACACGCCTGGCGGATCAGTACTTCCAGGTCTGCCGTGAAGCGGTCCGACAGACTGCACCCCACACCCTGTATTTGGGCTGCCGATTCGCCTGGGTCAACGATCGCGCGATCCGTTCCGCCGCCCGCTACTGCGACGTGCTCAGCTTCAACCTCTACCGCGACTCGGTTGCCGAATTCCGCTTACCCGACGGGGTGAACGCGCCGGTGTTGATCGGCGAATTCCATTTCGGGGCCTTGGATCGGGGGATGTTTCATACCGGTCTGCGAGCGACCGCCAATCAAGAGGAACGCGCGGAAGCTTATCGGAACTACGTCCGCGGAGCGATTCGGAATCCCTGGCTGGTCGGTACGCACTGGTTCCAATTCGGCGACCAAGCCACCACCGGTCGCGGCGACGGCGAGAATTATCAGATCGGGTTCCTGGACATCTGCGACACCCCTTACCCGGAGATCATCCGCGCCAGCCGCCAAATCGGCGAGGCCATGTACGGCTGGCGGTAATCACCGGAGGGATGAGCTTCGCGGCGGCCGAGTGGCGCGGTCAGAGACCGGCCACAGCGCTGCCGACCGGCCACAGCGCTGCCGACCGGCCACAGCGGCTGCGGGGCAGGTTACAGTTCGGTCCATTCGCCGGCGATCGGTTGCGGGAAATGGCCGTCCTCGCCCGCCTGGACCGGGGCCGGACTGTCATAGTCCAGTTCGTCCAGATAATCGCAGAACTGGAAGTCGGAATTCACCACGTCGTCCCAGCTGACAATCCGGTTGCTGTGAGCGGCGGCACGGCCCATCAGCGAGGCGTAGTCGGCATACACCGCACGCCGGCACTGATTGAACGGCCTGTCGTTGCGGATGGCGTCGATCAAGTCGATCCACTGGTAATCCCAGGGGCTGTGGGCATCGGGCTCCGGCGACCATTCGATGTTGTCGCCCGCGATCCGCTGGTCCTGGAAGATATGGACCGTGGCCCGGTGGACATTGCCGGAAAACTGGCCCGCTTTCTTGGTGCAATGGACGAACGTGGCGAACTCGTTGTGCGCGCCTTGCGCCCGGCGGAAACCGCAAAAGGCCTTGCGGCCGCTGGGGAAAGTGAACTCCATCGTGTACACGTCGCAGTTCTGGCCGCGGTCGGTGCTGCCCACCTCCCGGCCGCCCATGCCCTGGCACGTCACCGGCCATTCGTCCAGCAGCCAGCAGCATTCGTCGATCTGATGGATCAGGAAGTCCACCATTTGGCCCGAACCGACCCAGAACAAGTGGTTCCTACCGAAGCGGAGTTGGGACATCATTTCGTTGGCCTGATCGCCCTGGTTACCCAGCCAGCCGCGTCCGCCCAAGCGGTTGGCGCGTACGTACTGCAGGTCGCCCATCACGCCCTCGTTGATCTGTTCGATCAGCGCAGCGCGCGCGGGGGAGTGGCGGCATTGCAGCCCGGCCGCGATCTTCACGTTCTTCTTCTCCGCCTCCTCGCCGGCCCGCAGCATGCGGTGCAGTCCGGCCGGGTCGGGAGCGAACGGTTTTTCCATGAACACATTCACCCCTTTGGACACGGCGTATTCCACATGCAGGGGGCGAATGTACGCCCGGGTCGTGCACAGCGCGACGTCCCCCGGGCGGAGCACATCGATGGCTTCCTTGTAGGCCTGAAAACCGACAAAACGGCGCTCCTCCGGTACGTCCACTTTGCCCTCGAACTGGCGCGACAGGGTATTGTAAGAACCTTCCACCGACCCGTCATGCACATCGGCCAGGGCATACAACTGGATCGGACCCTGATCGTCGATCTTCAGGGCATTCCCGACCGCTCCCCGGCCACGGCCGCCACAGCCCAGCAATGCCAAGCGGATGGTGTTGTCTTCGGCGGCGTGGACTGCCGGTGCTCCGGCAGCCAGAACGGCCGCCCCCGCCGCGACCGAACTGCCCTGCTGTAAAAACTGGCGGCGGTTGACATTCAAGTCTTGTTTCGACTCCGACACGTTGCTTCTCCCTAATAAGAACTGGTCCCGCCAGCGATAGATTGGCGATTCAGGATGCCGCGAGG
The DNA here is from genome assembly GCA_007124535.1 of Planctomycetaceae bacterium. Lineage (GTDB taxonomy): Bacteria > Planctomycetota > Planctomycetia > Pirellulales > Pirellulaceae > SLMF01. The sequence continues at coordinate 262 of SLEY01000281.1, read as the reverse complement.
CGAGACGCAAGCAGGTCACGGGCAAGTGAGGTTCCCCGACGCCCCATTCAGCGATTGGAAGGATCGAGGCAGGTGTGGCGGTTCCCCTCGTTCCGACCCCCTACACGGATCGGACTGCCCACCGGAGCGCGACCTTAGCACAAAGCGCAGGGCATGTCAAACCGAGTGGGAAAGCGGCTCCCCGCGTCACTCGGGTCGCCAAGGTTCGAAGTACTCGGACAGTTCGGGAGCATCGTATTCGTCCTGCCAACTGGGGCGGGGA
>SLEY01000504.1 GCA_007124535.1 Planctomycetaceae bacterium | reverse complement strand
TTGCTTCAATTTGCGAATTATGGCTTCTCACGTTTCCTCGCCGCCAAAACTGTTCACCATCACGGAAGCGAATGCCAGTTTACCTCTGGTCCGGGCAATTACCCGGGATTTGGTTCAGGCTTCGCGGGAATTGCTCGATCGCCGCGAACGGGTCCAGCAACTGATGTCGGGGCGACGGTTGGCGTCGGGTAACCTTTACGATGAAGAATTGGCTCAAATCGAAGAGCAATTGGATCAGGACGCCCACCGGGTCCAAGAGTACATCGACGAGCTGCAGGAACTGGGGGTCGAGCCGCGCAGTGCCATCGACGGCTTAGTGGATTTCCCCGCGAGACTCCACGATCGGATGGTTTACCTGTGCTGGAAACTGGGGGAAGAACGAGTGCAGTATTGGCACGAAATCGACCGGGGTTTCTCTTCACGCAAACCGCTGCCATCCCACAAAGACGCTTAGTCTTTTGATCGAGGTGACTTGCGATTGGCCAGTTGGTCAAGACCGGCGTCGCAACAGGATCACCACGGAACGGGAGCGGACCGGATACGCGGTGCCGTCCACCCGCGGCTCCTCGCCGGGCAAGTGGACGTCGTTCGGAGCGGGGCGGCTGGTGTCACAGGCCACGTACCAGGGATCCGTCGCATACGCCTGCAGGGAGAACATGCGGTCCGCCTCCTCCATGTTGATCATGACGTACAGATCATCATCCTGCTGGGAAACGCCGTCCAAGAAAAAGGCGAAGTGGCGCGAGTCGGACGACATGTCCACCTCGGCCCCCGTCCCGAACCAGCGGACGTCCTGCCGCCAATAGCGGCTGCGGGCCAGGGACGGATGCCGTTGGCGGAACGCCAGCATGTGGCGGAAGAACCGGAAAACCTCCCGATGCTTCTCCAGTTGCTGCCAATCGAGCCACGTGGTCTCGTTGTCCTGATTATAGGGGTTATTATTTCCCCCCTGAGTGTTTAAGAACTCGTCGCCCGCGCAGAACAGGGGGGTTCCGTTGGCGATCATCAGCAAGCTGAAGAAGTTCTTGACTTGGCGTCGCCGAAGGGCCAGCACCTGTTCCGGCGCGCCCCGGTCACCCTCCCAGCCACAATTCCAACTGAAATTCTCGGCGTGGCCATCCTGGTTGTACTCCCCGTTCGCCTGATTGTGCCGCTCGTTGTAGGCCACCAGATCGTACAGCGTGAAACCATCGTGAGAATTGATGTAATTCACGCTCTGATAGGGATGATAGGCGTGCATCAGATCATCGGGGAACAGGTCGTCGCTGCCATAGAGTCGGCACATTGCCGCCGGGACCCGACCGGGATCTCCCCTGACGAAACCGCGCAGCTGATCCCGGAATTTTCCGTTCCATTGGAACCAGCGTTTCCCCGGAAAGGCGGCCCCCAACTGGTACAACCCGCGCGCGTCCCAAGGCTCGGCAATCAATCGCACGCGGCCCAAAACCGGATCGGCGCGGATTGCCGAGATCACGGGTGAATCCCCCCAAGAGACGGCTCCGTCGGAACGGCGGGCAAACACCGAAGCCAAATCGAAACGGAAACCGTCCACATGACACTGTTGCACCCAATGCCGCAAACTGTCCAGAATCATCCGTGCCACGTAACGGTTCGCGCAGTGCAACGTGTTCCCGGTGCCGGAATAGTTGCGATAGGGCCGTAACGTCTCGCCGGAGGTCATGTAATACGTGCTGTTGTCGATTCCTTTGAAACTGTAGCAGGGGCCGCGGTGATCGCCCTCGGCCGTATGATTGAAGACCACGTCCATGATCACTTCGATTCCCGCCGCGTGCAGGGCCCGAACCATCTCGCGAAACTCGTCCAAGGCGTTGTCCGGATCGACCGCATACTCGTTATGCGGAGCGAAAAAATTCAGGGTCATGTAACCCCAATAGTTGCCCTCTTGCGGATCGAATTGATGGATCGGCAACAACTCGACCGCCGTCACCCCCAATTCCTGCAGGTAGGGAATCCGTTCGATGACCCCCAAGAACTTGCCACGATGGGCTGGCGAAACCCCGCTGCTGGAATGCTTTGTGAAGCCTTTCACATGCATTTCGTAAATGACCAGATCGTGCTCGTGGAACACGGGCGAGGCCGGTTCGTCGTGCCAACGGAAGGGCGGTTTGTGCGCCTGGAGCACTCCCAACGGGGCTAGGCCGTCATTCGGGCCGGATCGCATGGCCGCGTGACGGTCAAATTCGGGGGGGAAAAAGACGCTGGTGGCATAGGGGTCCAGCAGGATCTTCTCCGCATCGAAGGCGTGCAGGTCATAGGGACCGGACGATTTCGGCCCGTCCACCCGATAGGCATAATACCGGGCCTCGCGAGTCTGCTTCCTGGGAATGCGGCAGTGCCAGATGCGGCCCGATTTGTTGCGCAGATGATGCAAACGGTACTCGACCACGGGACGCCGCACGTCGTCGGCGGCGTACAGTAACAGGGTAACGGCCGTTGCATGTTTCGAGTACAGGGCGAAGTTGAACGCCTCTTCGGCGGCAATCCAAGTGGCCCCTAACGGAAAGGCCGCACCTTCGACCGTTTGCCAACTCTCCATGAAGCTCCTTTCGCAGAATCCGTTTCGGCAATCCTTTCAAGCATATCCCACGCCGTCCGGGCCGGCCACAGCGTCCACAAAGATTACCTGCGAGAAGAGCTGATCTTATCCCCCTGGATGGGCCCGTCTTGGGCGGCCGATTGCGGCCACGAAGCGGATCGTGTAACCTGAGCGGTCTATGCGAACGGAAACTCATGCTGTGGATCGCCAAAACCCAACTTCCCTCTCCTTCGGGCGAATCAACCCGACGTGGCTCGGAACCACCTGCTGCCTGCTCTCCGCTCTGGGGTATTCTGCGGCGAACGTGTGTTTGCGACAAGCGGCCGCCCTGCAAATCGATCCGGCGTGGGTGATCTGCATCAAAGAGGCCGTGGCCGTGCTGGTCGTCGGACCGTGGCTGCTGTTCCGCGTGATGCAAGGGTACCGTTTTCCCGTCACGTGGCGGGGGTTGCTGATCCTGGTCGTGGCCGGGTTGGGCGTCCAGTTGTTGGGCAACTTGAATATCCAGTGGGCGTTTGGCGTCGTCGGTCTGGCGATCAGTATGCCCGTGGTGTTCGGTTCGATGCTGATCGGCAGCGCATTGATCGGTTTGTTGGTATTTCGCGAAACACTGCCTCCCCGCTCGATGCTGGCGGTGGCCCTGGTGATCATCGCCATCGGGTTGTTGGGCTACGGGGCCTCCCGGGCGGATCCTTCGCAGGAAGCTTTGCCCGCCGCGGCTCATCTGCCGCTGGTTCTGGCAGGCATCGCAGCCGCCATGTTGGGCGGTACGATGTTCGCCACGCTGGGTGCGGCACTTCGCCACTCGGGTCAAACTGGGGTACCCGTGATCGTGACGGTGCTGGTAGTCACCGGGATGGGCTTTCTTTCGTTGGGGGGCATTTCTCTGGTTCGTTTGGGTCCGGCGCAGATGGCGGCCACCGATCCCGGGGCCTTGGGCTGGATGGCCGCGTCCGGCGTGTTCAATCTGGTCGCCTTTGCCCTGATCATCAAGGGGCTGGAATTGACGACCTTGGTGCATGCGAACGTGTTGAACGTATCGCAAGCGGCGATCGGCGCGTTGGCGGGGATGGTCTTGTTTCGCGAACCGCACAATGGGTGGTTGTTGGCCGGGGTGGGGTTGACGCTGGTGGGCATCGCGATTTTTCGTCCGCCGCAGAGCCTTGCCGAAGAGGAATTGCCGGTGGACGTGGAGATCCCCTGAACGTCGATCGTGCTGCGAGAACGGCAAGGTCCAGCATGTGAGCTGCTGCCCGGTGGGTTGAAACCACCGCCGGTTCGGCATAACGTGAAAGATAGGCGTCTTGACCTCCTACGGGGGAGCAGGCGTCGCACTGTTTGCAAATCGGAGGCGGGGAAGATGAGGTGATCGTGTCCGTCTCCGTGGCTCGTGCTCCTTTCCTTGGTAACAGGAGTTTTTGGAAAGGCGATTGGAAATTCCTTCCCGCAGGCAACCGGCCGATCCGGACCGAGCGGCGTCACAACCTGCAGGACGGTCCCTTGAGATCCCCCCCGCTGAGCAACGACGCGCACCTGTTCAACTTGGTCGAGGACCCCGGGGAGACGAACCACGTGATCGAGCCGGATCGGGAGATCGCTGCGGAATGGGCGCAGTTGCCGGACGGCACGATCCGCCGAAGCAATCCTGGGACATGGGCGGTCGCAAAGGCCATCATCCGTATGATTCCGCCGCGATGACGCTTCCGTAACGAAAGGACAGACACATGATTGGTAAAGGATGGCAGCTGTTCAAATTGCTCGGTTTCTCAGTGCGAGTGGATGCCAGTTGGCTGATTATCGCGGTCCTGGTGATTTGGTCATTGCGAATCGGCTTCTTTCCCCATTTCTATCCCGATCTGGCCGAAACTGCCTATCTGGGGATGGCAATCGCGGGTGCGTTGGGCTTGTTCTTGTCGATCGTGTTCCACGAACTGGCTCATTCGCTGGTGGCCCGGCGGACGGGAGTCGAGATGCGGGGGATCACGCTGTTTGTTTTTGGCGGCGTGGCGGAGATGGAGGGGGAACCGCCCAGCCCGGCGGCCGAGTTCAACATTGCGGTCATCGGCCCGATTGCCAGTGCCCTGCTGGCCGCGGTCTCCTTCGGGATTTGGGCCGTCGGTCAACAGCAAGGTTGGCACGAGCCGACGGTAGGCGTGTTCTTATATCTGGGTGTGATCAATGGCTTGCTGGCCGCCTTCAATATGGTCCCCGCCTTTCCCCTGGATGGCGGCCGGATCGCGCGGTCGCTGCTGTGGTGGTTCCTGGGCAGCCTGCGCAAAGCGACCGCGGTGACCTCCACCATGGGCTCGCTGTTCGCCATGTTGCTGATTGTGGCCGGCGTGCTGGTGCTGGTTCAGGGAAACGTGATTGGTGGCGTCTGGTGGATTCTGCTCGGGCTGTTCCTCCGCACCGCGGCCGCCGGTTCCTACCAGCAACTGCTGGTGCGGCGGGTGTTGCAGGGAGAGCCGATCCGCCGCTTTATGCAACCGAATGTGCAAACCGTCGAACCGTCCACCAGTATCCAAGATTTCGTGGACAATTATGTCTACCGTTTCCACTTCAAAATGTTCCCGGTGATCGAGGACGGACGGTTGGCGGGCCAGGTCACGACGCGCAGCATTCAGGAGGTCCCGCGCGAGGAGTGGCAGAACCGCCGCGTCGCCGAATTCATCGAACCCTGCCGGGATTGCAACCTGATCGATCCCGATGCCGATGCCCTGGAAGTCCTTTCTCAAATGCACCGCCACGGCGTTTCGCGGATGCTGGTCGCCCGGGACGGGCAGCTGGAGGGCGTCATCAGCCTGAAAGACATGATGCGGCTGATTGCCTTCAAACTGGAATTGGAGGCCGACGAAGGAACCTGAAGCCCTCGAAACGGGGGCGCGGCCAGTTGCTTTGCCCCCGTTTCGCAGACCGGGGTTTGACCCCTCTCTATTCGTCCAAGTAGTGGGCCTCGACGAAAAAGGCGCCTCGAGACGTCTGATCGCTCTCGATCAGCCACGTCATCAGCTCCATGTCGCCCGGCGCCAATTCGACTT
>SLEY01000543.1 GCA_007124535.1 Planctomycetaceae bacterium | reverse complement strand
CCGAGTGGGGTTGCCGCTCAGACGAAACTCGTGATCCCGGGCATGGCCACTTCGACCGCGGGGGCATCACCCCATTCCAGTTTTTCCGGCTGGAGGTCTTCTTCGGAGTTCATGGCGGCTTCCCAGGTGATTTCCTGACCGGTGTAGCAGGCCATGCGTCCCATGATGGCCAGCAGGGTGCTGTAGGTCATGAACACGCCATCATTGATGTGCTCCCCTTTGCGGATGCCGGCGAACAACTCCTCGTGCTCGACATCGTACATACTGGGCCGGGGGCCTTCGTAATGCCAGGGGCCGTCTTCGTTGATGATCCGGGGCCGGTTTCGGGTGCCCAACAGCAGGGCGCGGCCTTTGGTGCCCATCACATAGTCATCCACGTCGTTCTTGCAGTTCCGCATTTGGCGGGTATAGGCGAACGTCTTGACGCCCTCGGGCCAATCGTAGCAGACCGCGAAATGATCGTAGATGTGCCCCCACTGCTCGTCGGTGCGGACCTGCCGCCCGCCCAGTCCCACGCAACTGACCGGCGGTTGATCGCCCATCAGCCACAGGGCCTTGTCCAAACTGTGAATGAACTGCTCGACAATATGGTCGCCCGACAGCCAGGTGTAATACAGCCAGTTCCGGATCTGGTACTCCATATCGGTCCATTCCGGCTGGCGGGTCCGATGCCAGAGGGTCCCGATCAGGTAGTTTTCCTGGATCGAGGTGATATCGCCGATCGCCCCGTCCTGGATCCGCCGCATGGTCTCCCGCACGCCGTAGTCGTATCGCCAGCACAGTCCGGAGACGATGCTCAGGTCCTTTTTCTTGGCCATTTCTGTGGTTTCCAACACGTGCCGCACGCCGGGCGCGTCGACGGCGACCGGTTTTTCGCAGAACACATGCTTCCCCCGCTCGATGGCATACCTCAGATGCGGTGGACGGAAGTTGGGCGGTGCGGCCAGCAACACCACATCGACGCCCGCGTCGATGACCTGTTTGTAGCCGTCGAAGCCGTGGAACACCTGGTCGTCGGGCACGGCGTATTTTTCACCCAACTGGCGTTGGAGGATGCGGTGGGCATCTTGGGCCCGATCTTCGAAGATGTCGGCAATCGCCGTGATCCGGACATGTTCGTCCGCGCGGGAGGCATTCAAGGCGGCTCCGTTGCCGCGACCGCCGCATCCGACCAGCCCGACTTTCAGGGTGTCCTCGCTGGAGGCATGGGCCATCCGGGCGGAGCCCAGGGTCGCTGCCAGAGATCCGCCCACGACCGCCGCCGTGGAATCTTTCAGGAAAGAGCGGCGATCAGTTTGCGCCGACGATTCGCCGTTGCGGTGCATCATGTTGGTTCTACTCCTTGGAAAAAAAGAAAACGTTGGCTGTCGTTCCAGGAACGGCCCTTGCTGCGCCTTTTTTGACATTGCATCGTTCCCACGCTTCCGCGTGGGAACGATGCCATGCCCGTGCTCCGCCTGAAAACCAGTAGTTAAGCGGGTCATTGTTTTTCTTGCCGTCGTGCGGTCAGCGTGGGGGATCCATGGACTCTACAAAAGCGGCGTCCAAGCCTCGGAGATCCCGGCCGAAAGCTTCGAGGAATTCGGCCAGTCGCTCGTCGGGTGTGTCGTAGAGCAAAGGGGGTTTTTCTGCCATTTCTTGCAGGTAGCGGACGAAGCGATCGGGATGGCGGCGAAGCAGATAGTAGGTCAGCGCCCAAGCCTCGGCATAGGCATCCAGCGCCGTTTCAGCATCCCGAAAGCGGTCATCTTGGGTGATCAGGGTGGTTAATGAATCGGCTGGCCGCCTGGACAAATAACTACGAAACCGATCCGCTCGCAAAGGATTGATACCGCCGATGGTTCGCCAACCCCGCGAACTACCTAAATCCGGGGTCTCGAAATACATCGCCAGTCCCTCGGCGACCCACAAAGGAACGTCGGCAAACCGCTGATGGAAACCGCAATTGTAGGCCAGTTGATGGGTCGCTTCGTGGATGATCGTCGCCACCATGAATTCGGCCTGCGGCTGGCTCAATACCCGGTTGATCTGGGCCGTGGACGTCAGGCGGCGCCCCCCTGCCGGCTGGACGGCTTGGGTGCCCGTCAAATCGTACATGGTGACGCGGTTGGACATCAGGCTGTAGTAGCCCGGGATCGACTCGACCGCTTCCCCCAATTCCTGGCGGGCATAGCTGCGGTAGGATTCCGGACCATTAAAGACCAGGGCGACCAGCGGGGTCAGCGGATCGGTGAATTCGAATCCCCGCCGCTGCCAGAAATTGCGAAAGGCTCGGTACAGCCGCTCGTACAAAGCCCCGCACCACTGGGCATAGGCGGGGGACGTGTTGTGGACAATCAGATAATTCGCCGTGTTGTGGATGCGGAAATCAGGGAATTCTTCCAACAACTCGGCTGCCAACTCGGTACGGCCCAGCGGCGTATACGGCCCGTCGCCCTCCCGACGTTCCTCCAACTCTTCCGCAGTGACGGCCCAAAACACGTTCGCCCGATCTCGGACCAGCACCCCGCCATCGACCGCCTCGGTCACCACTTCGCCGGTCACCCGGACCAATTGGCCGTCACGCCGGAAGGTGACCACCTCCAGGGCGCTGGAAATCGTCGGCGCCAAGCACGCCATACCTGCCACGATGCAAGAAACGATGATTCTCATAGGCTCCTCAGTATAACATCCCGGCGCCCGGCGGGTTGGGGCCGTTTATTGCAAGCTTTCCCAGGCGCCCAACAGCAAACTGGCCGCCCGTTCGATCTCCTGCGGTGTGTTTCCCCACCCCAGGCTCAACCGGACGGCCCCCCTTGCTTGTTCGGGGGGGATTTTCATGGCCGCCAACGTCGGCGACATTCCGACCGTCCCGCTGTGGCAGGCAGAACCGGTACTGGCGCAGATCTCCGGCACGCGGGCCAGCAATTCCGCGCCGACCACGTCCGGAAAACAGAGACTCGCGGTGTTTGGCAAGCGCGGCGCCGATCGGCCCAGTACGGTCAGTCCGGTTCCGATTTCGCCGCCGAGTTCCGCTTCCAGCCGGTCCCGTAGTCGGGCCATCTTTTGGCCGGACGCCTCCAGGTTCTTCAGGACCCAGCCCGCGGCGTGTCCCATCCCCACGATCGAGGCCACGTTTTCCGTGCCCGGTCGCAGACCTGCCTCGTGGGCTGCACCGCGGAGCAGCGGGTCGATTTGGATACCCCGGCGAACATACAGTGCTCCGATTCCCTTGGGGGCGTACATCTTGTGACCCGCGACGGTCATCAGGTCCACCCCCAATTCGTCGACAAACGTGGGGATCTTGCCCACCGTCTGGGCGGCATCCGTATGCAACAAGACCTCGTGATCGTGGCAAATCTCCGCAATCTCCGCAATCGGTTGGATCACCCCCGTCTCGTTGTTCGCGTGCATGATGCTGACCATACGCGTTTCGGGACGGATGGCCGCCTCAACCTCCGCCGGATCGACGCGGCCGTCCGATTCGCAGGGCACGACCGAAACCTCGTATCCCAACCGCTGGAGATGCAGAGCCGGCTCGGCGACCGCCGGATGCTCGATCGCCGACACAATCAGGTGCCCGGTGGGTAGCGGAGCGTCTTGCAGCATCACCCCCTGAATAGCTAAATTATTGCTTTCCGTGCCGCCCGACGTGAACACGACCTCGTCCTGGTCCGCCCCCAACAGCAAAGCGATCTTGCCACGGGCATCTTCGATCGCTTCCTGACACGCGCGGCCCATCGCGTGATTGCTGGAGGGGTTGCCGAAAAAACCTTGTAAGAACGGCAACATGGCGTCCACCACGCCCGGACCCAAAGGCGTGGTGGCATTGTAGTCCAAATAGATGGGGCGCATGGCGAACGACGCTCGGAAAACAAATCAACTCGGGGAAAACGGCCGATGCCCTTCATCCTAGCAGTAAAGCTCCCGCGGGGAAATCCGAATGCCGCTTGGACTCGACAATCTCGCCAGAACCTGCCAAAATGAGAAAAGGAAGCGGTGACTCGGCACAGCACCGTACCGCTGGTTCTCGTCTATCGTCGCCCTTGGGGGAGGAGCCGAAACATGTTCGCTCGAGAGAAACGCGCGTTTACCGTCGTGGAACTGCTGGTCGTCATCGCCATTATCGGCCTGCTGGTCGGGATGCTGATGCCCGCGGTTCAACGGGCTCGCGATGCCGCCCGACGTACCACCTGTATCAATAACCAACGCCAGCTGGGGTTGGCCATCATCCAATATGACACGGCCCGCCAGCATTTGCCACCCGCCCGAAGTTTGGATTTGGACGGGGACGGCAACTCGCGAACCCTGGCGAATGATGACCCGGTCATACTAAATTGGGTGTTTTCGATCCTGCCCGCTTTGGAAGAGGACGGCTTGTACAAGGAGATTCTGACGGGAGGTTTTCCCAACGACGCCACACCGACCGGTTTGGAAGAGATTTTTATTGAAGCTCTGGTCTGTCCCAGTCGCGTCCGCTTCGAGTGGGAACGGCCGGATGGATTGGCTGGACCGGTCTCGCTGTCCTACGCGGTCAATGGCGGCCGGGAAAACTTTTCCGGCTCCGCCCCCGAAGGCGAACGAGTCAACTTCGACTGGATCGAAAACGGGGTCTTCATCGATCAAGCCCCCCCGCCTCAGGGTCCAGGCCGGTTCCGGCACACGTTGTCCACCGTCGCGCGCCACGATGGCCAGTCCACCACGATCATGCTGACCGAAAACTGCAACGTTCAGGATTGGCGGATTGCCCCCAGCCAACAACACAGTCAAGTGCTCTGGTTTCCCGAGCCGGTTCTGCGGCCTAATGAACCGCTGCAGAATCTACAAGATCGCGAGGGGATGTTCGATTCGGAAGAAGCCGGTATCAACTGGGCCCGGCCCGCAAGCTTCCATTCTGGTGGATACGTCGCCACCTTTTGTGATGGAAGCGTGCGTTTCTTGAGTGAAGACCTGGACTATCGCACTTATGCCCAGCTGATGACCTCGCGTGGCGCCCGGGCGCGTGACCCTGCTTTGAATGACTATCCGGACCCGCCATGGCAGGCGGACCGGATCTCCGAAGAACTCTGATCAGCGCGGGTCCAATAGCCGGGCGGCCTCCGTGGCGAAGTAGGTCAGGATGCCGTCCGCACCGGCTCGCTTGAATCCGCCCAGACTTTCCAGGACGACGCGTTCGCGATCCAGCCAACCTCGTTCGGCCGCGGCGCACAGCATGGCGTATTCGCCGCTGACCTGATAGGCGTAGGTCGGGACCGCGAACGTTTCTTTGACTCGCCGGACGATGTCCAGGTAGGGCATGCCCGGTTTGACCATCACCAGATCCGCCCCTTCGGCCAGATCCAGCGCGACCTCCCGCAGCGCCTCGTCCCCATTGGCCGGATCCATTTGGTAGGTTCGTTTGTCGCCGCTGCCCAGACTGCTGGCCGACCCGACGGCATCGCGGAAAGGACCATAAAAGGCGGAGGCGTATTTGGCCGCATAAGACAGTAGCCGCACGTGCTGGTAACCGGCGTCATCCAGCGCTTGCCGGATGCGTCCGATGCGGCCGTCCATCATATCGGAGGGGGCGATGACGTCGCAACCGGCTTGCGCCTGTACCACCGCTTGGCGGCAGAGGGCTTCGACCGATTCGTCGT
>SLEY01000320.1 GCA_007124535.1 Planctomycetaceae bacterium | reverse complement strand
GGCTGCCGATCCGACCAGTTTTGCCGAAGCTCGCCAAGCGGGGCGCGACGCACTGGACGCGCTGCAGACCGCCAATCTGCTCCTGCAAACCCTTCCTCCACGGATCCGTCGGGAGCAGGATGCGGAGGTCCGGCAGGAGCTGGAGCAGCAGCTGGAGACGGCCCAGCAGACGGCCGGGACGGCGGTGGACGAAGCCCTGCACATGTTCCGCCTGGCCTTGCAGTTGGCGGACGAATATACCGACGTGCGGGATTTGAACGTGGTCCGCTATTTCCTCTGCTTCCTTTACCACACTACCGAGCAGTACCTGGACGCCGCGGTTGTGGGTGAATTCCTGGCTCGCCGATATCCCGAGAGTCCGGGTGCGCGTCAGGCGGCCAAGATTGCGATGGCCGCGTGGTTGAAGCTTTACGAGGCGGCGGGCGGGGAACGCGAGTTTGAAACCGGCCAGGTGATCGAGATTGCCCAGTACATTGCCCGCCGCTGGCCGGAGCAGGACGAGGCGATGGATGCCTTGAAAACCTTGATCCCGCTGATGATCCGGGCAGGGGATCTGGACGCGGCCCAGGGTTATTTGGAGCAGATTCCCGAGGAACGGCCAGAACGGGGCGATGCGGAGATCACGACGGGCCAGGCGATGTGGGGGGCCTACTTGAGAGGGATGCAGCAGTGGCGGGCCGAGGTCGGTGACCAGGCGGACGATCCGCAGGACGAGGCGCAGGGGGCGCGGCGCGAGGAGTTAGCGGAATTGAAGGAGCGCGCTCAGCAGATTCTGGTCAAGGGGGTCGCCCGGATGCAGGAAGCGGGCAAGGCGAGCCCGGCTTCGTTGGCCGCCGCTTTGTCACTGGCCCAGCTGTATTTGGACACGGGGCAGACGGACGAGTCGCTCGCTTTGCTGGAGGACCCCCAAATTGGCCCGCTGACCTTGGTGCGCCAAGAGGATCCTGCGGCCGCTCGCGACGGGCTGGCGACCGAAACGTACAAGACGGCCCTGCGAGCTTATATCTCCTCCTTGCCCCATGCCGGTGACGCGGATGCGGTCGTGGCTGAGGCTTCCGAAATCATGGACGCCATGCGGGATGCGATGGAACCGACCGAGTTGATCGCGATTTACTTCAGCCTGGCTCGGGATTTGGAGTCCCAGATGGCGCTGGCGTCGGCCGAGAATCGTCAGGCCTTATCGAAGGGTTTCGAGACCTTCCTGCTCCGTTTGCGTGGCAGCAGTTCGGATTTCGCGGTGTTGAACTGGGTGGCCGAGACGTTTCTGGGGATGGGCACGAGTTTTGACACGGAGCGCCGGCCGTCGGAGGATGCGATCCGGTACTACCGGTTGGCGGAAGAGACGTACCAACAGATTCTGGAGAATGGGGTGATCGAGGACGAGCGGATGACGGTCCAGCTCCGATTGCGCTTGGCGGACGTATTACGCCGTTTGAACCGTTTTACCGCAGCTCGAGACATCTTTGTGGACATCCTGCAGGGGAATCCGGGGATGATCAATGTCCAGATGCAAGCGGCTCGTCTGTATCAGGATTGGGCCTCGTTCCCCGGCCGCGAGGATTTGTACTTGCGATCCATTCAGGGGGCCGAACTGGATCCGGCGACTCAGCGGCCCATTCTGTGGGGTTGGCAGGGCATCGCCACGCGGACGGCCAACAACGCCCAGTTCCGTGCCGTGTTTCACGAGGCGCGTTATAATCTGGCAGCCTCCTTGCACCGTTTGGCGATGGCCAAAGAGGGGGAGGAGCGCGAGCGATACTTGCAGATGGCCGGACGCACGATCCGCCAGACGCAGCAGTTGTTCGGTACCGGCGACGAGTGGGAAGAGTGGAGACCGGAATTCGACACGCTGTTGAAACAGATCCAGAAGACCTTGGGTGAGGATCCGGTGGGTTTGGAGGCCCGTTCGGTTGCCCAAGCCGATTGAGACCCATGCCCGCAATGGTGGCCGGAGGTTGCTGCGGGCCCGCACATATTCACGAAGGAGTTGCCCGTCCATGACCCGATATCTGTTCCTGATGGCCCTGATGGCTGGTTTGTTGGTGCCCGCTCTGGCGCCGGCCCAGCAGGATCAGGTTTTTGACCAGAGCGACACCCCCACCCGGGGCACGATCACCGCGGTCAGTCCGGTTCGAATCACCTTGCAGGCGACCGCCGCGGCCTTGGAGTTCGATACCCGAGAGGTCCAGCGGGTGGTATTCGCGGAGGAACCCAACGAACTGAGCACGGGACGCGATCGGGCGTTGGCCGGGCAGTACAGCGACGCGCTGGAAGAGCTTCGCCGGATCGATCCGGCCAGTATCGACAACGATGTGATCCGGCAGGAGGTCAGTTACTACACGGCCTATGCGTTAACCCGTCTGGCCTTGGAAGCCGGAGGGGACCGCGAGGAGGCCCACACGGCTTTGCTGAATTTCGTCCGCCAGAATCCCAATACGTATCACTTCTTCCCGGCGGCCGAATTGCTGGGGGATTTGAGTTATGCCATGGGGGATTTCGAAGGAGCGGGCCGCTACTACACCGCCTTGAGCCGCGCCCCCTGGCCAGAGTATAAAATGAAAGCCACCGTGCTGCAGGCGCGAGCCCAGCTGGCTGCAGAACAGTATTCGGAAGCACTGACCCGTTTCGAGCAGGTGCTGAACTCCGGCTTGAATACGGCGGAAGCTTTGGAGCAGAAGCAGCATGCCACGGTGGGCAAAGCGGTTTGTCTGGCGGCGACCGGCCGAGCGGAGGAGGGCATCGAAATGCTGCAGGAGTTGATCGCCAAAGGCGACCCGAACGATGCCCAACTGATGGCCCTGGCTTATAATGCGTTGGGGGCCTGCCATGCCCGGGCCGGGGAGACCAAGAAAGCCCTTTTGGCCTATTTGCACACGGATATTTTGTACTTTTCGAATTCGGCAGCTCACGCCGAAGCTTTGTATCATTTGAGTCGATTGTGGGCGGAGGTGGACCAGTCGGATCGTGCGGTGCGGGCTCGCAGTTTGTTGCAGTCTCGCTACGCCGGGTCCCGCTGGGCATCGATGTTGTAGATCAACGAGCACGCCGGTTCGGTCCGGCGCCATTCCCGCAACGGTTGGAGGACAACATGCGGCAAAGTTTCACGGGTGGTTTGCGAACCACCGCATGGTTATCGATGGTCACGTTTTTTTTGGCATGGTGCGTTTTCAGTTGGGCCACGATCGGTGGCGGGTGGAACGCGGCTTGGGCTCAGGACGAGGTCGAGGTGGATCCGCCGGCGGATGCCGCACCGCCACCGGAGCCCGACCCCGACCCCGCCCCGGTTCCCGCGGCCGCACCGGAAGAACCGGTGCGGGACATGAGCGTGCTGGCTTGGGTCTACCAAGCCCTGGGGCCCGGCTACATGATCATTTTCTTGGCCCTCTCGTTTACCCTGGTCGCCTTGTTCGTCATGAACCTGCTGACGGCACGCCGGGAAAACGTCTGCCCGCCACTGCTGTTGGAGTCCTTCGAAGGGCACCTGAACGAAAAACGGTATCAGGAGGCCTACGAATTGGCTCGAGCGGATGAGTCGATGTTGGGGATGGTGTTGTCAGCCGGATTAGCCAAATTGTCGGCCGGCTATTCCCCGGCGGTCGAGGCGATGCAGGAGGTGGGCGAAGAGGAGAACATGAAGCTGGAGCACCGGCTCAGCTACATGGCCCTGATCGGGACGATCAGCCCGATGGTCGGGCTGTTCGGCACCGTCCACGGGATGATCGCCTCGTTCCAGGTCATCGCGCAGGGCGGCGCCACGCCCAAAGCGTCCGATCTGGCTCAGGGGATTTCCACCGCCTTGTTCACCACCCTGATCGGGTTGGCGATCGCCATTCCGGCCATCGCGGCCTTCAATATCCTGAAAAATCGAGTCGCTCGCCTGGTGCTGGAAGTCGGCATCTACAGCGAGGACCTGATGAGTCGTTTCCAGACGGTCGGCGGATCGAAATGAGGTTGCCATGCGCATCAAGAAGGCCGAATCCAACATCGTGGAAGGCGACCTGACGCCCATGATCGACATGACGTTCCAGTTGATCGCCTTCTTCATGGTCTTGATCAATTTCACCCAAAGTGAGCAGAACGAACGGATCGTGCTGCCGGACAGCGAACTGGCCAAGCCGCCGGAAACCCCGCTGGAACATCCGATCACCTTGCATTTGACGGAAGAAGGGACGGTCATCATCGGCGGCGAGGAGATCCCCATCACCGGCCTGGGACCGTACCTCAGCCGCGAAGCCAACGTGCTGCGCCTCCGTGGCCGACCGCTGTCCGATGCCACCATCGTCATCCGCGGCCACCGCGACGCGCAGACGGGCAAGGTTCAGGAGTTGATCCGGGAGTGCCAGCGAAACAACTTCGAGACGTTCGCTCTGCGGGCCGAGGAAGACGTCGGCAATTGACCACCGGGGCAGGCCGGCCCGCCGACCGCCTGCCCATCGGCCCAATCGGCACGCCAGCTATCCTGAATCACCCCTTTTTCGAGGAAATACGGTCATGCGAGTCCGCAATGTGGCGGGAAACCGGAATGACAAAGTTGAAATCTCGATGACGCCCATGATCGACATCGTGTTCCAATTATTGGTCTTCTTCATCATGACCTTTCGGATCGTCGCGCAGGAAGGCGATTTCAACGTCAAGATGCCGTTGAGTGCGCCGGCGGAAGGATTGCCCGACCCCGATCGACTTCCCCCGATGAAGGTGCGCTTGCAAGCACACCCCTCGGGAGATCTAGCTTTGATTTCACTGAACGAGCAGCCGTTGGGCCAGAGTTTCCGCACCCTGCACAATCAGATCCGCGATGTTGTGGGGGACGATCGCGGGCCGGGCAGCATCCAGGAGACCGCCGAAGTCGAATTGGATGCCGATTACCACCTGCGTTACGAATACGTCATCAGCGCGATCACGGCGGTATCCGGCTATTTGGATGCCAATCGCAACATCGTCAATTTAGTGGAGCGAGTGCGTTTCAGCCCGCCCCGGACCCCGCCCAACTGACAAAAGCCTGACCGTCACGGATTTTGGGGCGGGGGCCTCCGCAGGAGGAGGAAACCTGATGGATCATGGTTCTCTTCGTGCTCCGTGTCACACACACTGCCAATTCCGACGAGAAAAAGGAACCAGTTTTCCGACGAGATTGGGAGCCAGGAAACGGTGCTCGGACACGCGCCGATTTCGCCTGGGCTTTCTCCTCCAAACGTCATGGAATACCTCCTGCCATTCCTCAGAAAACGCACGTATCGATCAAGCTGCAGCATGGGCGGCCAACAGGAGCGTCCGCGTTACGCAACCCGCAGCGATGTGGCCGGTCGCGATGTCGCCGGTCTCTGACCCCGATGTGGCCGGTCTCTGACCGAGCCACCCGGCCGACCGCAGGTCTCCCCTATCGCGGGAGACCTTCGGTCGGCGGTTTTGGCGGGGTCGGAGACCCTCGCCGATCGCGGTAAATTACTTTCTGCGGGTTATATAGTTACCACGCTTCCGCACGGGAACGATGTCCGTCTTACCCCTTTAAGCGGGCCATTGTTTACCAATGGTATCCAACCTGAAACAAACCCTGCGGCCCAACCCATGCGAGCCCCATCCCGAAAACTTGAGCGAGCCAGAGAGTTGCTTAGGAGCG
>SLEY01000270.1 GCA_007124535.1 Planctomycetaceae bacterium | reverse complement strand
AGTACCGTTTCGGAACCGCCTCGGTCACTCGCCGTCTCCCCCCGATTGATTTAGACGAAGGGGAGGAAACGGGCGAAGCTGCCGAACCGGACGAAGAATCGCCCCAGGAGGAATCGAATGCCACTCAAAATAGCGATTCCGACCCAGATCCTGACACCCCGGAAGACGAGGAAACCGAAGCGGAAGCCTGAATCCACGGTTCCGAACCGGCCGGAGTTCGGGCCGCCCGATCAGCGTTCGACCAAGCCGAGTCGCTCGATGATCTCCGGGGCGCCGGGGGTCAGGCGGCGTATTTTCTCCGCCAGCTGCGCTTTTTCCGAGACACTGGCCTTCTCCGCGCGGCGTTTGAGATGGGCCATCTTTTGTTTGCGATGACGTCGACGTCTGAGTTCTCTTTGGCGTTCACTGCTGCCCACCGGCGGTTCTCCTCGTAAGAGGGGTTACTGAATTTCGGAAAGATAGCGAATTTGCGTAAGGGAGTTGCGGGTTGGGGATGTCAAAAGCCGGCCTGCATCGAATGGGCCCGGGCCATGGCCTGCTCGGCCATTCGAATATACCGGGTATCCTGCGTTCCCACAAAGGCCCGTTGGTACGTGACACTCAGGGCCGTATACGAGAACGGATCGTCCGGGTCCAGTTCGCAGGCGCGTTCCGCCGATTCGACGGCTTTTTCGTGCTCTCCGATTTTGCCATAGCAGACGGCCAGGGCAAAATGGGGCAGGGCAAAACTTTCATCCGTGGCGACGGCTTGCTCGAAACACTCGATCGCACTGGCGTAGTCGCCTTGATCTTTCAGTTTTTCGCCTTGGTTGTACAGATCGTGAACGGAAACGGCCATCGGCGGGAACTCCCAAATTGGTCTTGAAACCCAACCTCAAGATTTCGTAAAACGGGTGTCGAAAAACTAGAATAAGAGTTTAGCAGGTTTCGGCTGGCCCTCCCAGGGTGGTCGATCGATCGAGGACGCCGCAGCCAGACCGGCGTTGCGAAACCCGCCCGCGGGCAAAAAACACGGAAAAGGAATTCACGTGGCAAATCTCCACTCGACGGCCGTCGTCGACCCCCGTGCCGAAATCGCCCCCGACGTGACGGTCGGTCCCTTCTGTGTCATCGAGTCGGACGTGGTGATCGACTCGGGGTGCCAACTGGCCAGCCACGTGGTAATTAAGCGAGGCACCCATTTGGGGAAGGACAACCAGGTCGCCGAAGGTACCGTGCTGGGCGGTAAGCCCCAACACCTCCGCGCCGGAAAAGACGTGGGGCGACTGCGGGTGGGCCAAGGCAATACGATCCGCGAAAATGTCACGATCCATTGCGGACTGAAACCCGAGAACGTGACCCAAGTGGGGGACCGCAACCTGATCATGGTCAACGCCCACATCGCGCACGACTGCCAAGTCGGTAACGACGTGATTCTGGCAAACAATGTGATGGTCGCCGGCCACGTGACCATTGAGGATCGCGCCTACCTCTCGGGCGCCGCAGGCGTGCACCAGTTCTGCCGAGTCGGCCAACTGGCGATGATCAGCGGCCAAGCACGTTTGACCCAGGACGTCCCCCCCTTTGTAATGGTAGATGGCGGCACGAGCCACGTGGTGGGGCTGAATCGCGTGGGCCTGCAACGAAACGGATATAGCCGGGAACAGGTCGACCAACTGAAAACCGCTTACCGCTTGATCTATCGGAGTGGTTTGAGCTGGAAGGAGCTTTTGGAGCAACTCCAGACGGAGTTCCCCAGCGGCCCGGCAGCGGCCTACTACACGTTCTTCCAGGATGTGAAACGCGGCTTGGTGCGGGAACGCCGCGGTCCGTCCACCGCCAATCTGCGTATCTTTGCCGCCGATACCGACTCCAAGAGCCGCAACCGTCTGCGAGATGCCGGCTAGGCACCACTTTCAGGCGGCCGGAATGGCCAAACGCGACCATTTCCGCTATACCTTGGGGCAGACGGTCCTTGGGAGGCGATTCGATTGGCGCGGCTGTTGCGAGTCTGGGAGAAGAAACGAGGGAAGCGGCGGACGGGTTCCAAGCTCGTCGGTACGGTCGGTGAAATTCTGTTCTTCGCCGCCCTGTTCGCCGCCGGGGCCGTCGCCCTGGCGGCGCTGCTCACCTCCGAAGTCTTCAAGCCAGGCTTCGGTTTCTGGGTGATGGTGCTGGTCGTCAGCTCCTTTATGCTCTTGGGCAGCGGCGGCGTGCTGTTGACCCTGTTCCATGCGGGCGCCTCCCCCGAACGCCGCTCGGCACTGGTCAAGCGAGCGGCTCAAATCGATTTGCGAGCCGATGCGGCCGCCGCACGACCCAGCTTGCCCAACATGCCAAGCGATACGAATTTCATCAACAGCCCGGGGGTCAAACTGCGCTACCGCTTGCCCGTGTCGCAGTCCTCCTCCTGGCGACTGGTCCTGGCAGGCGTCTTCTGCTTGATCTGGAATATCAGCGCAGCGCTGCTGGTCGCCGTCGCCGCCAACAGCTTCCGGGCCCAACGTCCCGAATGGTTCTTGACGATCTTCGCGATCCCCTTTGTCATGATTGGCGGCTGGTCGGTCTACGATTTTGTCCGCCAGTGGCTGCTCTTTGCCGGAACCGGCCCCACGACCCTGGAGATCTCGAATCATCCCCTGCGTCCCGGGCGAACCTACACCGTTGCCCTGTCCCAGGCCGGGCGGATCGGTTTCCAATCCCTGGCCGTGCATTTGGTCTGCGAAGAATCCGCCACCTACCGTCAAGGCACGGACATCCGCACGGAACAACGCCGACGCTTCGACCGCCAGCTCTGCCGCCGCACACAGATCCGCATCGATCCGGGAAGACCCTTCGAATACGAATTCCCCCTGCACATGCCCGAAGACGCCATGCACTCGTTCCAATCGGAGCATAATGCGGTAAACTGGATGCTGGTCGTCCACGGGCAGGCGGAAGCCTGGCCGCCGTTTGAACGCTGTTTCCCCTTGCTTGTCTACCCCCAAGATGACGGCAACCAAACTGCTGATTGAACCCCTGATCGGGTTGCGAATCCGGAATCCGTACGGCGTCTACCACCCCGGTGAGGTGTTGGAGTGCGAGTACCAAATCGATGCGGTCGAACCGAATCAGATCCAGGCCCTGGAAACGAGTGTCCTGTGGTATACCGAGGGCAAGGGCGAAGAAGACTTGGGCGTCCATTTCTTCGAACGGGTGCGGCCCAGTGACACCGTCGACGGGGATCTGCGCCAGTTGCACCTGTTCCGAACCCGCTTGCCGCCCACGCCGCTCAGCTACAGCGGTGCGATCCTCACCATTCGCTGGTGTGTGCGAGTTCGTTTGTATTGGGGACGCGGCAAGGAAACGTCCGCCGATCGGGTGTTCCAATTGGCGCCCTCTCCCAAGTAGAAGCGGCATCCTGCCGCTTTCCTCTTCCCCATCATGTGTTTCAATCCACACCCCAGCAAGCGACACGATGCCCAGTCACCGAGAAAAGACTTCGGTTCCGCCCGCCACCCCGCTCTTCGCTCAAGGGCAAGGGTCGAACGATCGGAATCCGTTCGCGACCCGTTACGTACGGCCCGGCGCGCTGGAATTCTTGTTTCCCCCGGCAATGACGGCCCCCCGCTTGGTGGATCGCTTGCAGCAAAACGGCTGGATGGGCCAGATCTGCGGTCCGCACGGAACCGGGAAATCAACCCTGCTGGCCACCTTGATCCCCGCGTTACAGGCGGCTGGAAGAACCACCCATTCGGTCGTCTTGCGCCGCGGACAAAGCCGCTGGCCCCGGGAAACCACCTCCGCTGACGATTGGGACCACACCACCCAGGTGCTCGTGGACGGCTTCGAGCAACTCGGATGGCTTACCCGCCGCCGGTTGCTCCGCTGGTGTCGAAAACGCAATGCCGGCCTGCTGGTAACGGCGCACCAGCCGATGGGACTGCCGCAGGTATGGGCTACGGAGACCTCACTGGCGCTGGCCAACGAACTTCTGGAACGCTGGTTGACGGACGCCGAACGGCAACGCGTCCCTCGCCGAGCGGTCGAAGCGGCGTTTCGCGACTGCGGGGGCAACCTTCGCGAAACCTGGTTTCGCTTGTACGACGTATTTCAAACACCTGCCGCTACGGCCGGAGCAACTTGAGCTTTTTCCGAAAAATTGAAGAAAAATTCTGCCCAGACCCATTTTCCGCCGGCAGAAATGTCCTAGATTTAGGATAATGACGACATTTGCGGAGCCTGTCACGCCGGAAACTCGGGGGGGCTTCCCGCACTTCCGTTGTTCGATTCGGAGAGTCATCATGTCGGGCCCAGCCATCCGACGCAGCTTGCTGACCTGCCTGGTCCTGGTTTCCACCGGGGCGTTGGTCCCGTCTGCCTGCGCGTACACGCTGACCGATTGGATGCGTACTTGGCCTGCGCGGACACGTTTTCCCAGCCCGCTGGTTCTGCCGGCAGCCCCCGCTCCGGCCATCACGGTACCGCCCAGTGCCGCCCCGGCCCCCGCTCCTGCCCCGGCCCCGGCTCCCGCTCCGGATCCCACCTGCCAGCCCGCGGCCCCGCTGGCTGCCGCGCCGACCGCCGCCCCGCCGTCGCCCGAAGCGGCCGCCGTCGCCGCCTGTCACAGGTGCTGCGCTGCGTGGCTGGCCCCCCTCTGCCGATTGTTCCACGGCCAACCGCGCCAAAGACGGTATCGCACCACCTGGGTTCCGGTTCCCACCACGGATTACCGTCAAGTGGTCAGCTACCATCCGACGACGGGAGAGGCGATGACGTCGCTGCAACCCTGCACCACCTATACATGGCAGATGCGCCGCGTCCCCGTATCCCCGTTGGCGGCCCCGTTTCACGCCGCCGAGACGCTGGTCGGACCGGGTACCTCGATTTATACCGCACCGCCCGCCCCCGGACTGGCGCCCGCGACTCCCCAACTGGCGCCCGTGCCGCAAGAGGCCCCCGCGCCGACGGTGCCGGGAGACGCGGGCGAACCGCCCCGGTTGACGCCCGACGAAGCCCAGCGCCTCCAACGCGCGCCGTCCGTCGAAACACGACCTGCCCTACCGCCGCGCGAGTCCGCGGAGAATCGCGAAGCGGCCGAGGATCGCTGGCCCTCGCATTCCAGCGTGACGCCGGTACCGGATCCGGAACGCTCCCCCAGTTCATCGACTCGTTCGACCCGGCCCCCGAGCGAGCCCCCCGAACCCGCCTCGCCCGGCCGCTGGGATCCGCGCGATCGGACGGCACTTCGCCCCGCCCGCCAATCGGCAGGAGTCGTCCCCATCATCTGGCCGGATTCCCAGCAAGCCACCTCGCCCGAACCAGCCCGGCCCAACCATCCCGCAGAATCGGCCCCCGCCACCTCGTCCCATCCGGCACGTCCCACCACCGACAATCACGGCTGGCGAGCCATACGGCCATAAAGCCCGCCTCACACACCCCGCCCCCCGACGCCGTTAAGCGGCAGCGGCTACGCTTTCAGCTCGCTGAGCACCTGCCAAAAAATTACCGTCGCATTGGATTTTATGCGAGTGGTGATTGCTCTGGGCTTTCCGAAATCGACCGATCAAGTCGCCCCGATGGCTTCATACACTTTGCCGTGACGGCGAAGCCATGAGAGGTCTCCAGCGTCTGCCCGCTCTTTGATTTCGCGCAACAAGTTGATCGTTT
>SLEY01000553.1 GCA_007124535.1 Planctomycetaceae bacterium | reverse complement strand
GTCGCGGCCAGTGCTGGCGGATCACGCCGCTTGCCCGCTCGTCCGAGCACATGGGCCAGATGATCGCGGCCGCCAAGACGAAACTGGGCGGCAAGGAGGTGTACTATTACAACAAGACGCGGGGGACGCGGTTGTTGACGTGCGGGGAGTTCCAGCAGTTGGGGGAATTGGCTCCGGAGGGGCTGCGGCAGCATTTGCTGGAGATCCAGAAGTTTTCGGGCGAGCATAATCGTCAGGAGAATCCGGAGATCGGGTTCTTCCTGGCCGGGGACCGGTTCTCCGCCGGGGATTTGGCCGAGATCGATTTTTCGCAACTGGACGCCGACGGATTGCGGGCTGCGCACCGGGCGTTGGCGGCGAAGTTCACCCAGGCGGTGCCGGCCGAATTGCGGCAGGATGATCCGGGGGATGCGAACTGGCGGGGCCGGATGTTCGGAGCCCTGGTTGGCGAATCGGACGGAGTGGTTCCGGAAGAGACGCTGCTGGGGCTGAGTTCCGAGTTCTTCATGCAGATCCAATGGCTTCCCGGAGCCCGGTTCGACACGGGGGAACTGCTGTTGGACCCCTGCTTCCTGCAGTCCGGTTCGGTCCCCCAGCACCTGGGTTCTTGCCACGAGAACACGCTGGGTTTCATCTTCAATTTTGTCCGCGAGTACGGCCAGCTGGAATACGTCAACATCGGGCAGGTCGTGGATACGATGTCGAAGCGGGGCAAGTTGGAGGGCAAATCGGACGGCCGCCGCGAGGTGTACATTGCGGTATTGAAGACCCTGGACAGCGACCAGGAGGTCGTCAAGATGATCCGGATGCAGAAGCGGGGGGTGCGCGAACACTTGGACAGCGGCGAGGATCTCCTGCAAGCGCTGTTGAAATCGGATAGTTACACGGAGTATGTGCTGGATCGGCGGCTGGCCTGCCGGCAACTGGGGATGAACCTGACTCAGCGGATCCTGGCTCGGAAGTTGGCCGAGCGTTATTACGGGGATCAGACCCGATATCACGGGATCGAGATCCTGACGCCGTATTTCGAGCGGGATTACATCGCGGGGATCGCTTCGGACAAGCTGCCGGAAAGCCGGTTCAAGCGGCCCGCCTATGCGATCGCTTTCGCCCGGCTGCTGGGCCGCGCGGCGGCTGCGAATCTGATTGTGGGCCGTTGCGGGCGGGAAAGGACCGACGCGGACAAGACGTCGGGCCGGGTGGTGTTCGATGACGGCGACGAACTGGTGGTCGAGGCGGCGGACGGGCTGCCCTCGGAGATTCTGCTGGCGGACCAGATGGGCACGTTCAACAACTGTACCACGCCGCTGGCGGAATTTGGCGAAGCGTATGCCGACCCGGTGAAACGGCGGCTGGCGTCTTTGTCGGACCCGGGCTCCTTTGCCGAAGCGTATCTGGACGGGCTGGCCACGCGTTTCTTGGAGATCCAGGAGCATTACACGCGTTTCCGCAGCGCCTTTGATGCCCTCTTCCGCCACCGGCGTTTGGGGTCCGGGGCGAGAATGGCCCTCCGCTGGACCGAGGTCCTGCGGCGGCTGGACGAGACCAAGCCGGCGGACGTGATCGCGGCCATCCGCAAGCACCTTCCCGCCAGCCGCACGCGGAACAAGTCCGCATCTGCGAAGGAATAACTGGCGAAGTCCCTCCCTCGCGCCAGCCGCCACGAGCGCCCCGCCTACCGGTGCGGGATTGCAGGTGGGGGATGGTTGTACCCGGTTCAGGGAATCCGCAAGTCGCGGCAGGTCTGTTCGTAACTGGCTTCCAAATCCAGGGGGACCGCCATGTCTTCGGACAACCAAAGCGGCAGGCAGGGCAACGGCCGCCCCGGCTCGACCGGCTGATTCCAGACCTCGAGCCAATGGCCCGGACCGTGCGGTCGCCAGCGGCAGGCGACGGCAGATGTGGAGGGCGGGGAGGCGGCGAGTTTCGGATCGGATTGGCCGATCCACTGCAACAACTGGGCGTACAGATTGCCGGTTCGCTCGGTCACCACATCGACCAGGACCAGGGCCACCCCGTCACGCAGCAGTGCCAGGCATTTCGCCACGAATTGGTTGCGGTGAGCGACCCGGTCCTTGTTGGCCGGACTGATCAATTCGATGGCCGCCACCAGCCGCCGCTGGGGGCTGGCTTGATGGATCCGGACCTCAAACACGTCGAAGTCGGCCAGATCGGTTTCGGCCAGCCAAGTTGGTTGGCCGGGCGTCCAGCTGCCAGTCGTGCCGGGCGGTTCGTAGGAGACGGCGTCCGGGTCCGAGACGAACGCACCCACGTCCACCTCGATCCGCGTCCCGGCATGCACCCGCGGTCCCGCCGTATACTGCGGCGGCAGCAAGGGGCCCAATTGTTGGACGATCACCATCGGCCAACCGCCGTGAATCTCTTCCCAGCAGCGGCTGTCACGGAGCGGCGGGCGAAAATGATCGCGGAGCGGCATGAGTTGTTCCTCGCTTCAGCTTCGGTTCTGGCGGAGGTTCTCCAGGGTGGCCTGGACCGCCGCCCGCTGCTGTTCCAGCTGGGCCAGGCTGTCGCGTTCGTTCTGCACGACCCGGGCCGGGGCCCGCTGGACAAAGGCCTCGTTGGCCAGTTTCTTCTGCTTGGCCCGGATCTGTCCGTCCAGTTTCTGCTGCAGTTTCTCGTTGCGTTCGATTTCGGCATCCCAGTCGATATGGTCTTTCAGATCGACGAACACCTCCATTTCGTTCCAGCTGACCGCCGCATGCGTCGCAGGCGGCTGGGCCTCCGGTCCCCATTGCACCCCGCGGGCGTTCGCCATCGAGGCGAAGTAGTCGGCCATCGGCTCCAGTAGCTGGCGGCTGGCGGGCGTGCAGCGGAGGCAGAATTCCAACGGGCTTTTGGGCGGGATGTTCTGCCGGCTGCGGATCTCGCGGAGGGCCCCCAACACCGCTTGAAACTGGGCGAAACGGGCTTCGATCTCCGCGTCCTGGTGACCCGCCTCGGCGCTGGGCCACGGGGCTCGCATCACATGCGGGGCCGCCGGGCCGGGAGCCTTCAACCCGCGCTGCGGCGCCACCCGACCCAGCAGTTGCCAGACCTCTTCCGTCAAGAACGGGATGATCGGGTGCAGCAGGCGCAGCAGCGTGTCCAAGGTATGGGCCAGTACCCGGCGAGCCGTCGCCTGCTGGTCCGCGTCCTGCAGGCGCTGCTTCAGCATCTCCACGTAGAAACTGCAAAACTCGTCCCAGGCGAAATCGTACAGCGTGCGGGCCGCTTCGGCGTAGTGGTAATGCTCCAGCGACCACGTCACCTGCCGGGTCACGCTGGCCAACCGGCTGAGGATCCAGCGATCTTCCAGCCGCAGTTGCTCGGCCGCCACCGCCGCCGGCTGGTAGCCGTCCAGGTTCAGCAGGGCGAATCGGGCGGCATTCCAGAGCTTATTGACAAAGTTACGAGCGACTTCGAACCGTTCGCTGACCACCGAGCCGCGCGGCAACGCTCGATCCGCCGCACTCCGCGCCCACTGGGTTGAAAACTCGCCCGCGCACTCGGGGCACTGCAAACGCGGCCGTTGGCGATTCTTCTTCGTCTGCTCGATCAGGGCCTGGCAGTGCGGGCATTCGTACTGGACCGGCATCCGCACGTCCTGGGTCTCCGTGGTCAAGTGGGTCATGCCGAAGCGCAGGGCGTCCGGGCCGAATTTGTCGATCACGTCCAACGGGTCGATGCCGTTGCCTTTGGATTTCGACATCGTCTCGCCGTAGCCGTCCAGGATCTTGGGATGGATGAACACGTTGCGGAAGGGCACTTCGTTCAAGTTATTCAGGCCCATCAGCACCATGCGGGCGACCCACAGGGTGATGATATCGCGGCTGGTGATCAGCACGTCGGTGGGGTAGAAGGCCTTCAGTTCGGGCGTATCTGCGGGCCAGCCCATGGTGGAATGGGGCCAGAGGCTGGAGCTGAACCAGGTATCCAGCACATCGGGGTCTTGGACGAAGTCCAGTTCGGCGAGGTTTTCAGCGGCCTCGGCGTCGCCCTCGGGCGGGCAGACCTGCAGCAGCAGGGTTCCCGGGCCGGCGGCTGGTGCCGCGGCCAGGGCGGCATCGCGTTGGGCGGCCCCGCCGTCCGATGCGGACGTGTCGATCAGGAACGCCTGTTCGCCGAACGATACGCGGAGCACGCTCCCGGCGGGCAGGGCGGCGAGCGTTTCGTCCAGCAAGGCGGCCGATGCGTCCCGCGGGCCCGTGCGCGACCAGACGGGGATCCGATGTCCCCACCACAGCTGGCGGCCGATGCACCAATCCCGTTTTTCGCTCAGCCAGTCGAAATAGGTCTTGGTATAGCGGGCGGGCACGATCCGGACCCGGTCGTCGCGGACCGCCTGGATCGCCGATTCGGCCAGCCGGTCCATCTGCAGGAACCACTGATCGGCCAAGTACGGTTCGATGGGCGTCTTGCTGCGGTCCGAGTGGGCCAGGTCGATCAGGCGATCTTCGATTTCGACCAGCAGTCCCCGGGCTTCCAGATCTCGGACCACCTGCTGGCGGGCGGTTAGAATCGTCAGGTTCTGGTAGGGGCCGGCGTGGGCGTTCAGGGTCCCGTCGGGATTCAGGATATTGATCATCGGCAGATCCTGGCGGCAACCGACCTCGTAGTCATTGGCATCGTGGGCGGGGGTGATTTTGACGCACCCGCTGCCCAATTCCGGTTTGGCCCATTCGTCGGCGACCAGGGGGATGACGCGGTCCAGCAGGGGCAGCCGCAGCTGGCGGCCGGCCCGGGCCATATCGCGCAGCTGGAGCAAGCCGGGCAGCATCTGCTGGCGGCGCTGCTCGATCGCCTCGATCTGCTGCCGGATCTCCGCTCGCTCGCGAGCCGGGGCCTTGTCCGCTTTATCGCGCAGCACGGCAGTCGCCCGGTCCAAGGCGCCGGCCGGATCGGGATGGACCGCCACCGCCGTATCCCCCAGCATGGTTTCGGGGCGCGTGGTCGCGATGGTCACAAACTCCGGCTCGCCGGGTTGCGGGTCGATCACCGGGTAACGGAAGTGCCAGAAATGCCCTTGCACCGGTTCGTGGAACACCTCGTCGTCGCTGACCGCCGTCTGCAGGAACGGATCCCAATTCACCAAACGTTTGCCGCGGTAGATCCGGCCTTGGCGGAAGAGGTCGAAGAAGGTCCGCCGCACGGCTCGGGCACAGGTCGCATCCAGGGTAAAACGGGTGCGCTGCCAGTCGCAACTGCATCCCAATTGTTTCAACTGGCGGAGGATCCGCGCTTCGTACTCGTCCTTCCACTGCCAGATGCGGCGGACCAATTCCTCGCGGCCCAGTTCGTGCCGGCTCTTGTGCTCCTCCTCCTTCAACCGCCGTTCCACCACCGCCTGGGTGGCGATGCCGGCGTGATCGGTGCCGGGCATCCAGAGGGTGGCGAATCCCTGCATGCGTTTCATGCGGATCAGGACGTCCTGGAGGGTATTGTTCAGGGCGTGTCCCAGATGCAGCGCACCGGTTACATTCGGGGGAGGGATGACAATACAGAAGCTCTTTCGCCGGGGATCCGGTTCGGCCCGGAAACAGCCCTGCTGCTCCCAGTCGCGGTAGATTCGGGGGCAGACCTGCGTATGATCGAACCGGTTGGGCAGGGAATCGGAGGAGAAGCGGGAGGAAGTTGCTGGGTCCAT
>SLEY01000249.1 GCA_007124535.1 Planctomycetaceae bacterium | reverse complement strand
CCGGATCACCGACTTGCGGCGTGCGGTTGCCGCCGCTCGCCGGGCAGGCCGCACCGTCGGGCTGGTGCCGACGATGGGCGCCTTGCATGAGGGTCACTTGAGTCTGGTGCGGGAATCGCGGGCGGAATGCGACGAGACCTTGGTCAGCATCTTCGTGAATCCCACCCAGTTCGGCCCGCAGGAAGACTTTGCCCAATACCCCCGCACGCTGGAGGCGGACCTGCGACAGTTGTCCGCGGTCGGAGCGGATCGGGTGTACACGCCGGCACGCGACCATCTCTATCCCCCTGGATTTTCGACCTATGTCCAACCGCCGCACGTCGCCGCACGGTGGGAGGGCGAACATCGCCCCCAGCACTTTCGCGGCGTGACTACGGTCGTGTTGAAGTTGTTCTTGCTGGCTCAAGCCGATGTGGCCTACTTCGGCCAGAAAGATTACCAGCAGGCCTGCGTGATCGAACGGATGGTCGAAGATTTGAATGTCCCGATCCGCATTCGCGTCTGCCCGACCGTCCGGGAACCCGACGGGCTGGCCCTGAGTTCCAGAAACCGCTATTTGAATCGCGAACAGCGGCTTCGGGCGCTGGGCTTGTGGAAGAGCCTGGTCACGGCGGGCCAATGCGTGGAGCGGGGAGAACAGGACGCCTCCGACATCATCCGGCGGATGCGGGAAGTCCTGGCAGAACATCGGGTCAGCCCGATCGATTATGTGGCCCTGGTCGATCCGCAAACGCTGGAACCGGTCGTCCGGCTCGATCGAACGACGATGGCCCTGGTGGCCGCCTTTGTGGATCAGACGCGTTTAATCGACAACCTGCGACTCGTACCCCCGGGGCAGGCAAGGAGAAAGTCGTGAAACAGGATCTGTTTGTGATCCCGCACGAGTGGCTGTCGATCCCGGTGTTCGGTTGGGGTTGGCTGCTGATGGCCTGGGCGATCGCCAGCGTTGTGTTGCTGGCGGTGCAGTGGCGGCGCCACCGGAGTCTGGGCGACGTCCTCCAAGCCGTGCCGATGTTGATGGCGGTGGCAGTGGTGATCGTGGTCGTCCTACCCTGGCTGGAGGCGACCACACCGGCGGGCCAGCCGATCGGATTGCCGATCCGTGGTTACGGAGTGATGCTGTTGTTGGCCGTGTTGAGCGGAGTCGGTCTGGCGGCCCGTCAGGCGCGGCAAATGGGCATCCATCCCGACGTGATTTACTCGTTGGCTTTCTGGGTATTTGTCGGAGGGATTGCCGGCGCCCGCTCGTTTTACATCGTCCTGTACTGGGACCAATTCCAGCGTGACAGCGTGTGGGCCACGATCGTGGCGATGTTGAACGTGATTCCCGGGGGCCTGGTCGTCTACGGCTCGCTGATCGGCGCCCTGCTGGCTGGCGGGTTGTTTCTGCGGCTGCGGCGATTGCCCGTCCTGGCCCTGGCGGATTTGGTCACGCCCAGCTTGTTGTTGGGGTTGGCTTTGGGACGCATCGGTTGCTTGTTGAACGGATGTTGTTTCGGTGGGGTATGTTATCAGCCGGGTTGGTCTTTACGTTTTCCGGAGAGCAGTCCCCCCTACGCCCACCAGCGGGCGCACGGTCAACTGCACGGTTTTCACATCGCTGCCGCGGGAGAAGGGGACCGGC
The DNA here is from genome assembly GCA_007124535.1 of Planctomycetaceae bacterium. Classification (GTDB taxonomy): domain Bacteria; phylum Planctomycetota; class Planctomycetia; order Pirellulales; family Pirellulaceae; genus SLMF01. The sequence goes on along the minus strand of SLEY01000249.1, from coordinate 4,047 downwards.
CGGAGGTTCGAGCCATCGAGCCTGGCGGCCCGGCCGAGTCGGCTGGCTTGGAATGGGGCGCGGTGATTCTGGCCGTGGACGGCCGCGATGTGGCGGAATTTGCCCAAACTGCCAACCAGTTGTCGGTGGCCGGACCGCGTTTGCATCTCGAGACCGATCGCGGCCCGGTGACGATCTCGCTGGACGCCTTGCCCGCCCGGTCGCGCCCCGTGCACCCGGTCCAGCTGTACAGTGCGATCAATGCCGCCCTGCTGAGCCTGCTGATGTGGGCCTGGTATCCGTTCCGGCGGCGCGACGGCGAACTGTTCGCTGCCCTGCTGGTGCTGTACCCCATCACCCGGTTCCTGTTGGAACTGATCCGCGCGGATGAACCGGGCAGGCTGCAAACGGACCTGACGATCTCCCAATGGGTCAGTTGCGGTCTGCTGGTCCTGGCGGTCGGCCTCTGGATTTACCTGATCCGCCAGCCGGCTGGCAGCGTCTTGCCTCGCCCCGCCACGGGCTCGAACCCCGCAGATTCGCCGTAAATCATCGGGGCGACGTATCGGCAATTCCTGCCGTGTTGGTCGCGTGCAGGAACAGAGTTCGCGTGGGATAGGCGAATTCGATCCCTTCGCGTTCAAACGCCTCGTAGAGGGCGAAGTTGATCTGCTGCTGGACATCCATGTACAGATTATAATCCGCCGGGCTCACGTAATACACCACCTCGAAGATCAGCGCGGACTCGCCGTACTCTTGGAAATGCGCGCGGTCGAATCGAGTCGCATCGGCTGCCTGGACAATCTGCCGCACCCTGTCCGGAATGGCTTTCAACTGCTCCAGCGGCGTCTGGTAGGTGACCCCGAAATGGAACACCACCCGGCGTTCCGGCATCCGCTTCATGTTGCGAATGCGACTCTGCAGCAGATCGTTGTTGGCCAATATCAGCTGCTCGCCCGAGAGACTGCGCAGCCGGGTGGTCTTCAGGCCGATCTTCTCGACCGTTCCCAACACGTCGCCGACGATGATGAAATCGCCCAAAACGAAGGGTTTGTCCAGCACGATCGACAGGGAAGCGAACAGATCGCCCAGGATGTTTTGGGCGGCCAGGGCGACGGCGATTCCGCCGACCCCCAAGCCCGCCACCATCGCGGTCACATCGACTCCCAGGTTCGCCAGAATCAGCAGGAGCACTACGGACCACAAACCGAGCTTGGCCAGGAACCCCAGCGCGCTGATCGTGGTGTAGGCGGAACTGTCATGTTCCAACCGACGCTTGGCAAACCGGTTCACTCCATAGTTGACCAGCACCGTGCCCCAGATCGCACCCTGGATCAGCACCGCGATCACCGCCACACCCTGGAACAGGAGGGCCAGACGATCCGGCAGCACCAGCAGGAGCGAGGCCAGGAACAGGGCCAGGAGGAACCACAATAGCAGGCTGGTCGAGCGCACCAGCATCGTGACCAACGGTGGTTGATCGGCACTCGCAGCACCTTCCGCCGGCCTCGCCCAACGCGGCAGGATCACACGTCCCACGGCGTAGATCAGCAAAGCGGCCACCAGGACCCCCAGGGCCATCACCACCTGTTCGAATGGATTGCCGTACAACTCGGCGGGAACATCGGCCCATTCCTGAAACCAACTCGTCCATTGCTGCCACATAAAGCCTCTCCCTTTCCGCTCGGCCGGGACGCTTGCAGGAAAACAGGGACGCCCCCCAAAAAACTTGACCCGTTCCAGTATTCTCTTGAAACGCGGCCGATTCAACCGCAGGTGATCCGAAAAACGGCCCATGGGTTCCCGTTTCCGAACACCGGAAGCCCTGCTGATTGACGGGCGAGGCGGGATAGGAGAGATTCACCTGGAATCGGCTTGCAAGGCGTCGCTGGAGTTCATCACCCACCGCCGCAACGACGATTCGGAAGGTCCGAATTGGTTCCCACGTGAGAAACGGGCGATTTCGCTGTTCGCGCCCCGGAAACCGGCACTTACGGGCTGTATGTCACAGGCGGACAGGGCGGCCAAGCCTGGTACGCTGGGCGCATCGGGAACCCGTGGCACGCGATTCCGTTCACCTTCGAATCAGGGGCGCCCTATGTCTTTCACCAGAGACCGTTGTTTCCCTTGACCCTCTGGTTACGGCGCAGCGCCCCTGCGGCGCCGGCGGCGATCCGGGTTCACGGTTCGGGCATCCGTGTTCAGGTCGGCGAGGGAGCGGCGCAGGCCGGGCACGACCTCACCTTGCAACTCCCCGCTGGCGACGATCCGCTGCCGGTGCAATTCAGCCGGCCGGAACCCGGCGAGATCCCGGGTTCGTGGTATCCGCAAGACATCCATTTGGAGCTTCAGGGCAGCGTCCTGCCCTATTGGGGAGTGGCACCTGGACGAATGCTCGCACCGTCCCCTGATTGACGGGGCCGAGAAAACAATTTGCCCCACTTAAAGGTCATGGAATAACAACCCGTTCGGACGTTTTTTTCCGGGACCGACGCGGTTTGGTCAGGGCTTCTTAGGCTCGTTCGGCCTCGTCCGAGCCGCCCTTGCTTTCCCATTCCTCTACCAATCGGCGGGCCCGGACCGCATCGGTCTCTTCGACCAGCACCCGCGGATCGCTGGACCACCCGACGGGCACGCCGCCCAAGGCTCCCTGCAGCAATTCGCCCTCGACCAGCGCCCGGATCCCGGCGTCTTCCAAAGCGGTTCGCAGGACATGCGCCTGCTGGCTGTCCTTCGCTCGATAAACTTCGATCAATCTCCCCTCGCCCATCGTTCCATGCTCCACCGGAAGAGACTGGCGAATTCGAAAACTCCTGTTTCGAGTTTATCACAGTTCGTGTCGCTTGGCAGTGGCGGGTCGAAATCGTGATGCCGTGCAACGGGATATTTGGCTCCAAAGGCATCGACACCACCCGAGGTAGGGACGCATGTTGTTTTTTTGCACGCTCCCCGTGTCGAACGTCCGGCGTTTTTGGGGTAGAATTTCAGACATCCCTCGGGAGTTCACGGCCCCTCCGTGTTTGTGGGCCCGGAATGCTACGGTTGTGAGCATGGCGATTATTCGAGTATTGAAAGGACCGATTTCTCAGCGGGAATTCGTGATGATTCCCCAGGAGGAGTCCGCTTGCGAACTGCTGATCGGTCGCGATGCCCAGCAATGCCAGTTGGTGATGCCGCCGCGCTCGGTCAGCCGGGTTCATGCCCGTGTTGCCAGGGAGGGCGATATTTACCTGTTGCGAGATTTGAACAGCAAGGCGGGCACCCTGTTGAACGGCAGTCGGGTGAAGCCGAACGTGGACTACCGATTGAAGCACTGCGACCTGATCCATATCTGCGAGTACGTCCTTTCGTTCATCCATCCGGAGCAGTCGACGGACAGTGGATCGTCGACCGAGGCCCTGACGATGGTGGAAGAGGGGGCTCCCGGATACGGGTCGGCGCTGGACTCCTCGGCCGCGGCCTTGGCCGAGCGGGCGGGCGCCAACGCCGCGGCGAAACTGGCCGCCTTGATGCAGTTGACGCAGGAGTTGCGGAACACGGTCGAGTTGGATCGTCTGCTGGCCAAGGTTCTGGACAGCCTTTTGGTGATGTTCTCATCCGCCTATCGGAGTGTGGTTATTTTGGAAGGGAGGCATTCCGGCGATGCGCCGTGGCAGTTGGCCCGCGTTCGGGATCCGGGCGAGCAGGATCGGATGGTGGTGAACCGGAGCATCATCGACCATGTGCTGAAAACGCACCATGCCTTGGCGCCGGCGAGTGGTGAGGTGATGTGTTTGCCGTTGTTGGATCGGGACGAACGACCGTTGGGAATCCTTCAGTTGGATGCGGATCCCGAGGGCCCCCGATTTGACACGCAGGATCTGGATTTGGCGCTCACGGTGGCCTGGCAGATCTCGTTCGTGATCGAGAACGCCTTGTTGCAGGAGGCGGCGATGCGTGCCCAGGCGTTGGAAACGGAGTTGGAGATCGCCCACGAGATCCAGGCCAAGCTGTTGCCGGCCAATCGGCCGGAGGTCCCGGGTTATGACTTCTTCGACTTTTACGAAGCGGCCAGGCAGGTTGGAGGTG
>SLEY01000092.1 GCA_007124535.1 Planctomycetaceae bacterium | reverse complement strand
CGCTCGTCTATCAAGCGATCGGCGTCCTGCTGGTTTTGGGCTATTTGGGGTTGCTGTGGATGTGTTGGAAGACGTGGCGTCTTCCCCATGTGGCAGCGTCCCTTTTGGTCTTTCTTTCTGCGGTGATTTTTTTGGCATTCGCCTCGTTTGTGTTGAAGACCCACGCCGCGTGGCGGGACCATTACGAGAGTTATTCCGCGGCGCTGGAGGCCGTGCGGGCGGAAAACGTGCAATTACGACACGGGGACTTGGAGGAACTCCACCAAACGGAGGCTTCGATACGTAGTTTGCGAGGACGATTGGGTGCCAAATTGGTGGATCGCGGGCGGGTCTGGCGAGGCTGCGAGCCGTTGGAACGGGTGGAACCGGCGAATGACGAAGACCCTCCGCGTTTGACCTACCGCTTGCGAATCCCCCGTCCGGCTGCCCGCGAGGACCTGGAAGTCGAGGCTCCGGAGCCCGCCGAGGGTCCCGGGATCGCCCGGGGTACGGTCGTGTACGTCTTCACCGAACGCCCGCTCGAGGACGCGATTCGGGTCCCGGATTGGTACCTGGGCGAATTCAGTGTGACCGATTCCGACGGGGATATCGTCACCATCGCCGCCATGCTGCCTCCGGATGAACAGCAGATCCAGGCCATGGAGGACCAGGACACCACGTGGGTGCTGTATGACGTGGCGCCGCTGGACAGCCACCACGCATTTGCGGTCATGGACGAAGAGGAACGCCGAATGGTCGGCATGGATCGAGAGGCTTTGACCGAGTTCTTCCCGAACCGCTACGACTGGTCGGAGGAACGTTACGAGCAGTTTCTGGAACGCTTCACCCGGTTTAATCGGGAAGCAACGGATGAGGATCCCCCGGAAAACGTCTGGGTCCTGGTCGAATTCGTGCGCGATCACGAGATCCAAGTGGACAGCGATCTGGAACAATCCCTGCTGGACGAGGGCGGTCGGTTCTACGATTCCAGTGGCCGGGCTTTGGAATTGCACGTGCGGCGTGGCGAGGATGGAACGGTGCGTTTGGAAGAGGGCGATACCGCCGTGTTCGATCGGGAGACAGCCGACACCCTGATCGGGGACGGAATTTGCCGACAGATCCGGTTGCTCTACCGCCGTTCGCTCAGCGATTACGGTTTTGCTTTTCGGGACATTCATTACCGGCATCTGGATCTGGATGTCGAAATCGCTCGGGCCACCCGGGATCGCGATACCATGGTCGCTCTGCGGGACAAGTCCGAAGAGCAGTTGGCCCTCCTCCAGCGTGAACAGGCTAATTTGGAAGCCGATCTGGCCGGGTTTCAGGAGGAGCTGGAATTGTTGCACACGCACCATGAAGAACTGGAAGAACGTTGGTTACGGACACGGGCCCGGCTGAGCGAACTGTTTCGTGCGAACGTCTATCTGGCCAACGAGGTGACGCGCTTGCAGATCGAAATGGCGCGTCAGATTGACCAGCGAACCCGGGAAGCCACCGCTTCGATCAGCAGCCCCTGAACAGAGACCGGATCGGAAGCCGGAGGCGGGGAATGAGCTGACGCAACCCGGGCCTTTTTTGGTCACGCAGGTCGCCCCCATTCCTGGTGCCGCAAATTACATTAGGCAACCCGCAGGAAATGATCTACCCGCAGCGATGTGGCCGGTCTCTGACCGAGCCACTCGGCCGACCGCAGGTAGCCCCTACCGCGGCGTGGGGCCGCAACCAAAGTAGGTTGGATCTCCGACCCGACCCGGTCGGGCCAGAGTCCCAACCTACAAAGATGCGCGCACCGTGCGCGCATCTTACACCCGAAGACTGTACCGCGGGAGACCTTCGGTCGGCGTTTTCGGCGGGGTCGGAGACCCTCGCCGAGCGCGGTAGATCATTTCCTGCGGGTTGCCTAATTTGGCGGGTACTCGGCCGTCGAGCCCCCGGTGTGGGCGATCGGCGCTTGCAGGTCGGGCCGGTTGCGGTATACTGTGAAGTTTTCGCCAACGGAATATCACTAAGAAGTCGTGGTCGGAGAGGAAATTCAATGGCTCGTGTGTGCGAAGTCTGTGGAAAAAAGACGCAAGTGGGGAACTCGGTCGAGACCCGCGGTAAGGCCAAATATCTGGGGGGTGTAGGTACGAAAGTGACCGGAATCACACGCCGCAAGTTCAAACCGAACCTGCAACGGGTTCACGTGATGACCCCGAACGGTTCGCATCAGAGCATGCGCGTCTGCGCTCAATGCATTCGGAGCGGTTCGATTCGCAAAGTCGTTCGACAACGGCCCTTCAAATTGCCCGGCAAGTAGTCGTTCGCGCGGGCTTGCCAACCCATCGTGTTCCCCGCGAACAATGCCCCCCCAATCGGACTGCCGCCGATGAGTCTTACACGCCAAGATGTTGCCAAAGTCGCCACGCTCGCCCGTTTGAACCTGACGGAGGACGAGCTGGACATGATGACGGGCCAACTGGCGCAGGTTGTCGAGTACTTCGAATTGCTGGGGGAGTTGGACACATCGGAGGTGGAACCGATGGCGCATGCGGTCGAGCGGACGGATGTGTTTCGCGACGACCGGGTCGCCCGCAGTTTGGGACGCGACGCGGCGCTGGCGAATGCTCCCAAGCGTGACGACGAATGCTACCGTGTCCCGGCGGTTCTGGGAGATTAAGCGGAAGGGCCCGATAATGGCACTGGTCGAAGCGACGGCCACCGAATTGCTGCAGCGGTTGCAGACCCGGCAGATATCTGCGGTGGAGCTGACGCAGGAGTACCTGCAGCGGATCGAACGGGTGGACGGCCGGGTCCGGGCGTTCCTTCAGGTGGAGGCTCAGTCGGCATTGGAGCGGTCGGCCCGGATCGATCGGCGGCGTCAGGCAGGTGAATCGTTGGGCCGTTTGGCCGGTTTGCCGGTAGCGCTGAAGGATGTGATCTGCACGGAGGGCGGCCGGACGACGTGCGCCTCGAAGATGCTGGCCGAATTCCGGCCTCCTTACGATGCGGCCGTGGTCGAACGCTTGAAACAGGCGGATGCGATCCTGATCGGCAAGACGAACCTGGACGAATTCGCGATGGGCAGCACGACGGAGACATCGGCTTGGGCTCCGACGAGCAATCCCTGGGATTTGTCCCGGGTGCCGGGCGGTTCCAGCGGCGGCGGTGCGGCCTGCGTGGCGGCTCGCATGGCGCCCTTGTCGGTCGGCACGGACACGGGAGGTTCGATCCGACAGCCGGCCGCGTTCTGCGGGATCACGGGGATGAAACCCACCTACGGCCGCGTCAGCCGTTACGGATTGATCGCCTTTGCCAGCAGCCTGGATCAGATCGGGCCGTTGGCCCGCACGGCCGAAGACGCGGCCCTGCTGCTGGAAGTGCTCGCCGGCCATGACCCCCGCGATTCCACCTCGGCCGATTTGCCCGTCCCCGCCTACAGCCAGACCGTTGCGCAACCGTTGGAAGGCTTGACCCTGGGGGTTGTCCGCGAGCACTTGGGAGAGGGCCTGGACGGCGAGGTGGAGGCGGCGGTACGCGAAGCCCTGCGGGTGTATCAGTCGTTGGGTGCGCGAGTCAAGGAGATCTCGCTGCCCCATAACCGCTACGCCATTGCAACTTACTACGTGATCGGTTCGTGTGAAGCCTCCAGCAACCTGGCTCGTTACGATGGCGCCCACTACGGCTATCGCACGGACGAGCCGACGATGCGGGCCGAGCGGGCAGCTCAACGGCAGGCCGGGACCGGAGGGAAGCAAACTTCCGATCTGGACCCCCCTTTGGTGGAAATGTATCGCCGCAGCCGGGCCGAGGGTTTCGGCGCCGAGGTCAAGCGGCGGGTGATGCTGGGCACGTATGCCTTGAGTCACGGTTATTACGATGCGTACTATTTGAAAGCCCTCAAAGTGCGGCGATTGATCCGCAACGATTTCGACCAGGCTTTCCAGCAGGTCGATCTGATCGCCGGGCCGGTCACTCCCACGCCGCCCTACCGGTTGGGCGAGAAGGTCGAAGATCCCCTGGCCATGTACTTGGGGGACCTTTACACGGCCAGTGCCAATTTGGCCGGGATCACGGCATTGGCCATGCCCTGCGGATTCAGCCGGCATGGTCTGCCTTTGGGCCTGCAATTGCAAGGGCCGCCGCTGGAAGAGGAGCGATTGTTGCGTGCCGCCGCCATGTATCAAACCGCCACGGATTGGCACCAGCGGCAGCCGGCGGGCTTGGATTAACGCCGTCGAGTTCCGGGGAACCCATTTGCCATGAGCGACGCGCCCTACGAAATCATCATCGGCCTGGAAGTCCACGTCCAACTGAAGACGGAGACCAAGCTGTTCTGCGGCTGCCCCAACCGCTTTGGGGCGGAACCGAACACGCAGACCTGTCCCGTGTGCATCGGCCTGCCCGGAGCCCTGCCGGTGATGAACCGCCGGGCCTTCCAGTTGGCCCTGAAAACGGCCATCGCCCTGAATTGCCGCATCCCCGACTTTACCAAGTGGGATCGGAAACAGTACTACTATCCGGACCTGCCCAAGGGATATCAGATCAGCCAGTTCGATCTGCCCCTGTCCGAGCAGGGGTTCCTGGCGATCAGCGATGCGCAGGGCGCGTTTCCGGACAAGCCGATCCGCATCACACGCGCGCATCTGGAAGAGGACGCGGGCAAGAGCATGCACGACGAACTGGCCGGGCGAGCGGACAGCCGGATCGATCTGAACCGCGCAGGAACCCCCCTGCTGGAGATCGTCAGCGAGCCCGACATGCGCTCGCCCCAAGAAGCGCGGGCCTATCTGTCCGAACTGAAACTGCTGCTGACCTATCTGGACGTCTCCGATTGCAACATGCAGGAGGGCAGTTTGCGGGTGGATGCGAATGTGAACCTGCAGGTCGATGCACCCGGCGGCCGGGTGGCCACGCCGATCGTGGAAGTCAAGAATATGAACAGCTTCCGGGCGGTCGAGCGGGCATTGGCTTACGAAGTCCAACGGCAGTATCAGGTCTGGTGCGACAGTCGCGTGGCACGGGGCGATCCGGGAGGCCACAAAACGACCCGCGGCTGGGACGAGCAGGCTCAGGTGACGCGCGCTCAGCGGCAGAAGGAGGAGTCCAGCGACTATCGCTATTTTCCCGACCCGGACTTGGCGCCCGTCACGGTCCGCCCCGAGCAGATCGAGGCCGTCCGCCAGGAGATGGGCGAATTGCCCGCCGTCCTCCGCAGCCGTCTGCAGTCGGAGTACGGACTGGCTCCCGGCGACGCCGAAGTGATCGTCAATCAGGGCCGGGCGTTTGCCGACTATTTCCAGCAACTGGCCGATGCCAGCGGCGACCCGCGGCGGGCCAGTAACTGGATGCAACAGGATGTGCTTCGCACCCTGAATGACCAGAATCAGACGATTGCCGATTTCCCCATCCCCGTCGCCGCCCTGGCCGAATTGCTGCAAACGCTGGCAAGCGGCGATTTGGACTCCTCCCGCGCACGCGACGTGTTCCAAACCATGCTGGAATCGGGCGGTTCCGTGGCGGCCGCCATGCAGCACCTGGACATCGATACCGTCGACCATTCCGAACTGCTCGACCTCTGCGCCCAACTGCTGGACGAAAATCCGGGAATCGTCGCCGATGTCCAGGGCGGCAAAGCCAAAGCCGTGGGCGCCCTGATCGGCCAGGCCAAACGCCGCAACCCGAACGCCAATCCCAACCAGGTACGCCAAATCTGCCT
>SLEY01000458.1 GCA_007124535.1 Planctomycetaceae bacterium | reverse complement strand
TTTCGACCATTTGCAACGCGTGCAGTCGCTCGCCCTCGGCCAACTGCTGGTCGCCGGCGATCTGTGCCCGTTGTTTCTCGTAATCGGCCTTGGCCCGCGACTCGCGCAGTTCCGCTTCGCGCGCCCGCTGAGTGGCCTCGCGGATCCGTTCCAGAGCCCGCTGGCGTGCCGCCTCGGCTTCCGCCGCTTGAGAGCTTTCGGCAAGCGTGCAAGATTTTGGATTTTTTCGCGGCCGCGGATGGCCGGGCGCGGTCCGCGTGAGGTGGGGATGGCAGCGGTGTGCGGTGCTGGAGGTTCGGAGCGGTCTGTGGCCGGCCACCGGGGTGTCCATGGGTCCGCGGAGGAAGTCGTAGCCCCAGCTGGCTTAGACGGGACGCCGATCGAGCTGCTGCCGCGAGATCAGAAGGCCGTGGCCCCGTAGGGACAGGGAACGGTCCTCCTACGACGGTGGTTGCTGCCGGCTCTGGCTCGAGCGGGAATCCGCTGGGCGACGTGCTGGCCGTGTCGGGATCGGGTTCCTGAGTTCGGTGGGACAGCGAGTTTCTTTGTCTTGGCCGCCTGGCGGTCGGTCTGCCATTTTGGCAGTCGGTTGCTCCCTTGTCTCCTCGGTCCGGGAGCCATGCCTTCGGGTCTCATGCGGTGAATGTCCCGGGCTTCGCCTGCATCGGATCGGCCTGGCGGCCTGCATGGTTTGGCTTGATGCGCATTTTTCCTCCCTTTCCGCCCCACCGGGCATTCCAAATAGTCATTGGTCACTGGTCACTGTTCAGTGGTCAGTGGTCATTGGTCATTGGTCATTGGTCATTGGTCATTGGTAAGTAGGCAGTTGTAAGTAGGCAGTCACGGGATTCATGAGTCGTTGTCATGGTCAAAACGTTCTCTCGCAATATTCTTGCCATCAAATATTCTTGCCAATCCCATTCCTTCTACCCTATTCTTATCCGCTTTCCGGCGGCTAGAGCTTCTTCCAGCTGCCTGCGCAATTCTTCCACAAACACCCGGACATCGTCCCCCGTTTCCAGAATTGCCTTATGCATCAAGGCTGCTGGTTGGATGGGCATCCGGAACGAGCGACCGAGCAGCTTGCGATCCTTCAGGTGATCGATCACCAATTCGAACAGGTGGACGTATTCTACCCTTAGGTAGGGCTTCTGCCGGGGGATGTGTTCCAACAGAAACCGCACATGATCCCGGACCCGCAATTCCTGCGGGGGCGTGTAATCGAAGATGTAAAAAGCGATCTCGTTGCCCAGCCCACGGCTGGTCAGGAAATCATCCGAGGTGATCTTGGGCAGGATTTCGTTCAGTCGATCGGTCAGCCGGTCGCTCATGCTGTCACCTGGATGCAACGGAGAACGTAGGATTCGTTGTCTTTCGCCAGGTAATCCGTCACTTGGGAGGCGAGATGGACGGTTTGCAGCGTCTTGGCTCGTGTGTTGTCGATGCACCCCGTCTGGGCGAGGATCTGAAACACGGACGACCGGAGGCGGATTCGCGTTGATTCGGCCCAAACAGGCATGTCGGGATCGCGTCCTCGGCAGTCGTCCAGAAACTGGTCCCACAACGGATTGGAGAGCGCCCGGGCGAAGATCCGGTATTGCTCGCGGACCACCAGGTCCAAAAAGTCACCCAGGAGCCGACTGTGCTTGACCGCGGCAGCCAGGACGGCATGCGTTGCCGTGTCGCTGGCTCCGTCACGGACCAGGCGCCATAGTTCCCCATCCATCCGTGCCAATCGCGAGCGGATCAGGCGGGCCAGGCGGCGTGCCGTTTCGGTGCGGCGGGCCTGAAGCACGTTGCGTTCGAAGATCGCCACATGCCATTCTTGGCGATTGATACCACTAATCAGCATATCGGCGACCACCCGACGTTCGGGTATCATCAGCGCTCCCGCCGTAATATCTGCCCGATACCGCATCCCGTACCAACTCCAACCGTCTGGTTCAATCGGTGCCGAAAACCGAGCATCTTACCCCGAGCGGGTACCATCGGCAACCACAACCGAGTTGCCAAATCTGCCCCCTCCAAAAAGCTGGCAGAACTGTCCAACAGAACGACCTTTCCGGGCGGAATGACCTGCACCGGCCCGGTGAGGCCTTGGAATACAACGAGCCACCAGTTCTCAAACGACAACCCGCCTTGTGTGCCGATAGCCACCGTTCGTATGGGGCCCGGCCTGTCCGAAGCCCCAACTCCCCGTATGGTCCCACACAGAGCCCCCTACAAGCCGCTCAGATGCACGCGGGACCCGACCCGACAAACGGGAGCCTCCGGCCGACAAAACGCCGGCAGCCAGGCCACAGGGGCCCAGAACGGAACCTGGGGCTATTCCGGGTTGTGCAATGGCCCCTGAAGCTGCTAATTGTCCGGACTGCAGGCAAGCTGGTTTGTACACGGTTTGCCGTACGCATTTGCCGAGCGTGCCGGAGTCGATCGCCCGCACCTATGGGCCCGGCCCCGTGTGACAACTCGCGACCCTGCAGGCAGCAACTTTCGATGCATCCGCGGATTCACCTACGATTTACGGCTTCAGTCCCGGCGGCGTGGGGCTCACGCTGCGCCGGCCTGAACCGCCGCCTGGCAAGACCCGCATCATCTGCCCCACCGACCGGGCACCGGATCATCCCCGCAGTCGCGTCCACCCGGGATCATGCGGAATGATCCCGGGAATCCGACCCTTGGTCCGTTGACATTCGCCTCCAGTTCGCTTACGAAAAGCTTTGTGCGGGGTGGGGCGCCGCGTAGAAACCCCGCAGCCGCCTCAGCTCCGCGGTTCAGTTCAACTACGTTCTGTCCCTTCTGGCTTCCGGGTGTCATGCTCTCCTATAGCAGGGACGCTCCCGGAAGCCAGCAGGAAAGAACGTTTAACGTTCGCTGTTGCCAATGCGAGCCGAATCTCCAACGCAAGCGGGAGCCCTTCATGCAAACCATCGTCCATCGTTTGTTGATGGTTCTTGCCTCGGGCGGGATCTTGGTCAGCTTTTCGGAGTTTTGGTTCTACGAAGTCGGCGCACATGTCGGACGTCTGGAGATTCTACTTGCCTACGGTTTACTCGGTTTCGTCTTTCTAGCCACCTTAGAGATCTTTCGCGTCGACGGCTTTAGCGGTTTCTTTGTTGCCGCCTGTCTGCTCGGGTTCCTGATCGAGGGTGTTTTCGTCCCGGTTGTTTACAGTGGACCGCCCATGACGATCGTGTGGACCAGTATGGCTTGGCACGCCCTGTTGTCGGTGACGGTGGGCTGGCTCGTCTTTCGACAGGTGATGATTCGCGGGAAAGCGTCTCAAAAGCTGCTACTGAACCTAGGAATCGGAGTATCGCTCGGGCTTTGGAACGCTTACTCGTGGAACGCGATCGAGATGGATGGCGCGCCCGATCCGGTGTTTCGATGGCGAGCCGATGATTCGTTCGCGATGCAGTTTCTTGTTGGCTACGTCTTGTTCATCTCCGGCCACGCTTTGGCGTCGCTGATCGGCCGGTGGTCCTCGCGAATATCAAAACGTGAGTTTTTCGTAGGTTGGATGTTTGCGATTGCGTGTTCGTTTTCGGTCGCTTTGTCCTCAGGTTTTATTCTGTCGTACGCACTACTCCCGATTTTGGTCGGCATATGTTTGTGGACGTTGACTCATTTGGCTGATCGCGAATCCGCGCCCAACAACAGTACCGTCGCGATCCTCTCATCGCCGGGCATGTCATGGAAAGATTATGCCTACACGCTTTGCATCCCGGTCTTTGCTATCTCCACGTATCGCTTGATGGTGCTGGGCGAAATCGGCATCGAGGCGAACGCGATCTTGATTCTCACCGCCGGTCCCGTCTCCGTTTGGTACTTCGTCGGTGCGGTATATCAAGCGTCGATGCGAGCAACCGGGCAAAGCCGGCCTATCTAGGCCGCATCGAAAACTTGTAATATAATTACGGCCAATCAACAGCCCAAACTGGCGAAATCGGGTCGCTGGGCGGGTTGCCCCGCCCAGCCCCCACACCACCGCAAATGCGGGTCCGGAGCGAACTGGAAATGTTTCATTGACAAGTGGCTGCGACGCCCACCCGGGTAACTCTTAGCCCGAGGCCCGGTATCCAGTGCTGCAGCGTGGCTGGTAACAGCTTCGTTGAAGCGTACGCAGAAAGGTAGCGGAGGCCGAACCGGCATCGTGCGGAGCCGAGGCCGGTTCATGCCGGATCGGAAGGCGGAGCGCATGACCAGCGCCGGGCGCATCCCAGTAGGCACCCCATGCCGCCAGGATCGGGCGGCAGCGACGGGAAACACCTTGAACGGCCAACGATGACCAGCATCCAAAGCGAGCGGTTGGATGTCCGGCTGGGCGCATCTCTGGTGCGGCGACGGCTGAAGGGGCGGGAATTCGGGGTGCGGAAGGTCGCCAGCGTGGGGCGGGGCGAAGCGGTAATCTTCCCTACGGCCACGGGACAGCATCTGCGGGAACTGCGCGCCCTCTTCCAAGACGTGCTGGCCGAGTCCGGCGAAACGGCTGACGAACCGGCAGCCGACGCGGATCGTTCTGGCGAGTCGGGCCAGCCGTCTTGACGCCGGCAGCCAGCCGGTCCGGCCCTGCTGGCACTGTCAGACGATCCCACCGACGCCGATCCGCGGTTGCCCTGCCGATCCCCACGGGCCCGCCGACCCGATCCCATCGACCGCCTCACGTGTCCACCGAAACACGCCCCGAGCTGCGCGGATGTCACTGACACCCGATAACCGCCTATAACGGGCCATTCAGGGCCATTTCCGCCCATGAACCCGAAAACCGAAATATGCGTTTGTATGCGGGTTTTTGTGGCATCTTTCGCGTCTTGCTTATGAGTTCCAGGGCAGCCAGCGCGCCGGCGCCGCCTTCACCTGCTCCTCGTGCCGTTGGAGTTCGGTCAGGTCGCCATCTTCAACGCTTGCTCGCACATGTTGTTGTCCAAAGGCATCCCCGGTACGTGCAAGAACCGTGTCAGCTTCCCCCCCAGTGCTTCCCAAAACCGCTGATGATCGACCGACCCCAGCCCGCGTTCCAAGGCCCGTTGGGTCAACTCGCTTTGAACCGATGCCGGCAACGGAGCACTCTGCAGGGGGTAGAAGCGGCATCTTGCCGCTTTCCTGTTTCCTTCACGCGGCTGGGAGCCGCGTCTACCGCGGTTTCGAGTCGCAACCACGGCAGGCCCTCCCCGTAACGAAGCGTCGCGATGATGGCGGGCACCGAAGGATCGTATTTTTCCGTCCCCACCTCTTCCGGCAGTTCGGCCGTCTGTACCTTGCCACACGTGCCGCAACGCAGGCGTTCCTGCTCCTACCCCGTGCCGCCAATCGGAGGCTGGCCGACCAGGCGAATGTTCATGCCGACTGAGGGTTTTCTCCTGGAGCAAAACACGAATCGAAAGCCCCCAGGTGAAGCCACCTCCTTGTCGCACAGCAGCGGGAGCACGGTTGCCAACGGGCCCACCGCCGAGCCGTTCCGCGAGATGCGGGACTGCGGCGGGACGTCTTGCCCCGCTTGCCGGATTCGTGGCGATGCACCATCATAGCAGTGGAACAGGGTTGGAAAGGCCCTTGTGTTGGTAACGCGTGGATACCAGGAAGGGGGAGTCCTGCATGAATATCGCCATTTTAGGTACCGGTCGGGTAGGCAGTGCGTTGGGCAGCCGTTGGGCTGAACAAGGACACCAGATTTTTTTTGGAGTGCGTGAAACCGA
>SLEY01000277.1 GCA_007124535.1 Planctomycetaceae bacterium | reverse complement strand
TGGGTGCGTTGGCAGGGACTGGTTCTTCCGGCGGGAGTGATCGGCTGCCTGCTGGTGTTGATCGTTCCCCTTCCGGCGGGACTTTTGGATGTGCTGTTGGCTGCGAATATCGCGGCCGCGCTGATCGTCCTGCTAACGACCCTGCATGTGCGGACACCGATGGAATTCAGTCTGTTCCCGACCCTGCTGTTGACCACCACGCTCAGCCGACTGGTGTTGAATGTGGCGTCGACGCGGCTGATTCTGACGGGGGCGCCGCGTGGCGGGTTGGACGCTGCGGGCCAAGTGATCCGAGGCTTTGGTGAGTTTGTCACGGGCGACCACACGCTGGTGGGGTTAATTTTATTTGCCATCATCGTGGTGATTCAATTCGTGGTGATTACCAAGGGTTCGGCGCGGATCAGTGAGGTGGCGGCTCGGTTCGCCTTGGACGGCATGCCGGGGCGTCAGATGGCGATCGATGCGGATTTGAGTGCGGGTCTGATTCACGACCAGGAGGCGCAGCGGCGGCGTGAGGCGTTAACGGAGCAAGCGGACTTTTATGGGGCGATGGACGGCGCCAGTCGATTTGTTCGTGGCGATGCCATTGCGGGGCTGCTGATTACGGGGATCAACCTGGTGGGCGGCCTGATGCTGGGGGTATTCGAGTCGGGGATGTCGGTGGTGGAAGCCGGTTCGGTGTACTCGCGGTTGACGGTGGGAGACGGTTTGGTCAGTCAGGTGCCGGCGCTGCTGATCTCGTTGGCGGCCGGTTTGCTGGTGACGCGGAGTTCTCGCGAGGTGGATTTGCCGCACGAGTTCCTGCGCCAGTTGTTTTCACGGGCTCAGGTGCTGGCGGTGGCGGGGGGTTTTCTCGGTCTGTTGATGTGGACGCGACTGCCCGCTTTGCCCTTGCTGACGATTGGGGCGGCCTGTGCGGGATTGGCCTATCTATTGGCCCGAGCGGGCGCCAACGAGGGGGAAGCGGGTCCTGATGCGGCTCGGGACGAAGCGGAATTGAACCAGGTTCCGCAGAAGCGGATCGAGGACTATCTGGCGATCGACCCGGTAGAGATCGAGATTGGTGCGGGTCTGATTCGTTTAGCCGATCCGACGCGGGGCGGCGATTTGTTGTCGCAGATCACCGATGTGCGTCGCCGGGTGGCGGTGGAATTGGGGATCGTGATGCCGAAGGTTCGGATCCGGGACAATTTGGCACTGGGTCGGCGTGCCTATTGCATCAAGTTGTCGGGCAATGCCGTGGCTCAGGGCCGATTGCATCCGGAACGTTGTTTGGTATCCGGTGCGGGGGCTTCGGATCCCGATCTTCCGGGTCCGCGGGCCGCGGACCCGCGCACGGGCGAACCGGCGGTGTGGGTGAGTGCCGAGCATTTGCCTCAAGCTCGCCAGGCGCGTTGCCAGTTGCAGGAGCCGTCGGGGGTGTTGGCGGCTCATTTGCGGCAGGTGATCCGATTTCACGCGGCCGAGTTGTTGACGCGGGATGCGACGCGGCATCTGATCGACGAATTGCGCAAAGGGGCTCCGGCGGTGGTGGACGAGTTGATTCCGGATACCCTGCGTTTGGGCGAAGTTCAACAGGTGTTGCAGCGCTTATTGCGGGAGCATGTGCCGATCCGCCAGTTGCAGACGATTTTGGAGGCGTTGGGGGACGAGGCGCCGCACACGCGGGATCCGCGGCGGTTGGTCGAGCAGGTACGGCGTCGATTGGCGCGGACGTTGAGTACATTGTACCGGGACGAGCGGCGGCATCTGCGGGTGGTGACGATCGATCCGGCTCTGGAAGATCGGATTGTCGCCGGGGTGCAAACGCATCCGCATGGTTATCGGATCCATTTGTCGCCGGCTGGTGTGCGGGACATTTGCGTGTGGATCGGCCAGGCGGTGGAGTCGCTGGTCCGCGGGGGCCATGCTCCGGTGGTGCTGGTCAGTGGCGAGGTGCGTGCGGCGGTGCGCGAGTTGACAGCGGCTCGGTTGCCGCAGCTGGTGGTGCTCAGTTACGACGAGATCACCAGCGACACGGTGGTGGAGGCGATGCGGATCGTCCGGGACGCGGTTCCGGCGGCGGCGTAGAGGTCGGGGGAGCCATTTTCTTTCAAGACGGTACGTTTATGGAAGTTCAAACGTTTCGCGCTCGTTCAATGCAGGAAGCGCTCCAGATGGTGCGCCGCACTCTGGGACCCGACGCGGCGGTGCTGCAGACGCGGGAGATCGGTCGCGGCCCGCTGCCCTGGTTGACCGGTTCCCGGGACGTCGAGGTCCTGGCGTCGACCGGGGTCCGGGTGCCGCAGCGTTTTCCGGATGCCGCGGTGTCCGGCGGGGCAGTGGAGGAAGGGTCGGCCGGTTCGGGCGCGGTTCGCTCGTTTGGCGAGGTGGAAGCCGGCCCGCTGATCCCGCCCGCTCACCAAATGGACTACCGGTCCAAATTCCGCCAGGATCTGAAGAGCGATCCGCCGGATCGGCATTCGCTGGTCGAACAACTGGCCACGGGCGCCGAGAGCGAGCCGGATTGGGATACGGGGCTCTTGGGTTTGTATCAATCGCTTACGGCGGCGGACGTGCCCGCGGACTTGGCCCGGCAATGGGTTCAGCGGGTACGGCGGGAGGCGACGGACGAGGAGCGGACGGGGTTGCCGGGATGGAAAGCGTGTGCTGCGCGATTGATCGCACGAGAGATTGCCTGCGGTGCGCCCTGGGAGTTCACGGCGGGAACGCCCCGCGTGGTGGCCCTGATCGGGCCGACGGGAGTTGGCAAGACGACGACGGTGGCCAAATTAGCGGCCAACTACAGTTTGCGGGAGCGGCGGCGGGTGGGGCTGATCACGGCCGACAATTACCGGATCGCGGCGGTGGAGCAGTTACGGACCTATGCCGAGATCATCGATCTGCCGCTGGCGGTGGTTTCGACCCCGCGTGAGATGCGGCGGGCCCTGGACGCATTCCGCGGGCTGGAGTTGATCCTGGTGGACACGGCGGGCCGCAGCCCGGGCGACGAACTCCGGCTGCAAGAGCTGCGCTCGCTGTTGCTGGAAGCGCAGGCTGACGACGTGTACCTGGTGCTCAGCAGCGTCGCCAGTTCGGCCGGCCTGGTCCGAGCGGCGGCGCGCTTCCGCGCCCTGGGAGCGACCGCCCTGCTGTTGACCAAGCTGGATGAAGCCGAAGCTTTGGGCAACGTGTTGCCCCTGCTGCAGGCCAGTTCGTTGCCATTAAGTTTTGTCAGTTGCGGTCAGAGCGTTCCGGACGACCTTGCAGTCGCGGACCGCCATCGGCTGGCACGTCGGATGGTGGAGGGGGCAGATGCCTGATCAAGCGAGTGTCCTCCGGCGGTTGGTGCGGCAGACGCAGCGTGAGTCGGTACGGCAGACAGCGCCGCGGCCACGGCTGCTGGTGCTTAGCGGCGCGTTGCCGGGGGCGGGCGCGACCACGCTGGCGGTCAACCTGGCCGTGGCGCTTGCCGAACAGGGCGGTGGCGTGGTCTTGGCCGATGCCGATACCGTCCGTCCGGCGGTGAGGCGGCTGTGCGAGGCGCCTGGCGGGGGCAGCTTGGCCGACGTATGGAGCGGGCGTCAAGAGCTTGCCGGGATCCTGCAACCGGGCCCTGCGGGCGTCTTGGTCGCAGGCGGCCAGCGGACTTCGGCCGCGCAGGAGCCGTATCGGAAAGCCTCCCATCGCCGCTGGTTGCGCCAGCTGGGCTCGCTGGGCCCCCGGGTCGCCTGGGTCCTGGTCGATACGGGCTCGGCCGCCGGTGCGGCGGTGCAGCCTTTCTGGCGGGCGGCGGACCAGGTGGCCCTGGTGCTGACGCCGGAGTCGGCGGCGATCGTGGAGGCGTATGCTCGGATCAAGCAGGCGGGGGGCGCCCGGCGGCCGGTCTTCGGGCTGATTGTCAACCGGGCGGCCAATCGGCCCGCGGCGTCGCGGGTGCATCGATGTGTGTCGCGGTCCTGCCGCCGTTTTTTGGGAACCCGGATCGCGTGGTGGGGATATGTGCGGGAGGATCCGAGCGTACCGGCCGCCGAGGCGGCAGCCCGGCCGTTCGCCGGCTCGCCGCCGCGTGGGCCGGCGGGCCGGGATGTGCAAGTCCTGGCCGGCCGGATCGCCGAGCGGTTCGCGGTCCGCGCCCGCCCGGCCCGGACCGCAAACCAAGACAAGAAAGTCAAGAATTCGAGTGGAGATCAGGCGGTCAGGGGCCGATATGCGTGGTAGGGTTTGTCGCGCCTGGTCAAGTCAAACTGCAACGACTGTGTGGAATTTACGGCGGCTCCCTTAAAAGCTGCGGATCAGAGAACACCCTACCGAGCCCCGACCCGCGTGTCGGGCCTCGGACGAAACTTTCAGCAAGCGAGCGAACGTCGCTGGCATACCAATCACGGAGGATTGTATGGCCACAGCCTTAGCGCCGGAAAAGACGGATATCCAGCAGGTCTGGCGAGCGTACAAGAAGAACCAGGACAACAAGCGCCTCCGAAATCGGCTGATTGAGGAATACCTGCCGCTGGTCCGCTACAATGCCGAACGGATCTGGCAGCGGCTGCCCGAGGGGGTCGAACTGGATGACCTGATCTCGGCAGGCGTGTTCGGATTGATGGATGCCATCGACGCCTTCGATCTGTCGCGGGGCGTCAAGTTCGAAACGTACTGCGTTCCCCGCATCCGGGGAGCGATGCTGGACGAACTGCGCACGATGGATTGGGTGCCCCGGCTGGTACGCTCCAAGGCCAGCAAACTGCAGGAAGCCACCAAGACGCTGGAAGCCCGATTGGGGCGGCACCCGACCGAGAACGAACTGGCCGAACAACTGGGAATGTCGCTCCCCGAACTGGAGAAAATGCTGATCGAGGCCAATGCGGTCAACCTGATCAGCCTGAACAAGAAGTGGTACGAGACGGACAGCTACAAAGACGTCCGCGAGATCGATATCCTGGAGGACAAGAAGGGGGAAGACCCCACGCGGCGGATTCAGAAGAACGATCTGATGCGGCTGGTCACCCGCGGCCTGAATCGCAACGAACGGCTGATCATTATTCTGTACTACTACGAAGAACTGACGATGAAGGAAATCGGCGCGACGCTCGACTTGAGCGAAAGCCGGGTGAGCCAGATGCACAGCAGCATTGTCCAACGGCTGCAAGGCCAGTTAGGCCGCCGTCGTCCGGAATTCGGCACGTAGGGGAGGGCCGTTGGCAGCCAACTCCGGCGCACCTACAACCGCCCGAGAGCATGCACTGGAGTCCGTCCGCAAGCTTCAGGCTGCCGGCTACCAGGCCCTGTGGGCTGGCGGTTGCGTTCGCGATCTGCTGCTGGGCCGCCCGCCCAAAGACTACGACATTGCGACCAGCGCCACTCCCGAACAGATCCGGGCGGTGTTCGGGCGCCGCCGCACGCTCGCCATCGGCCAAGCTTTCGGGGTGATCTGCCTGATTCTGCCCCGCGGGGCCGGCCAGATCGATATCGCCACCTTTCGCCGTGATGCCGCCTACAGCGATGGCCGTCACCCGGACCAGGTGACGTTCAGCACGGCCGAAGAAGACGCCCGCCGCCGGGATTTCACCATCAACGGCCTGTTCTATGATCCGCTGAGAGACGAGATCCTGGACTACGTCGGCGGCCGGGAGGATCTGCGGGCAGGCCGGATCCGCGCGATCGGGGATCCGCAAGCCCGGTTTGCGGAAGACAAACTGCGTTTGCTGCGCGCCGTCCGCTTCGCCGCGAT
>SLEY01000433.1 GCA_007124535.1 Planctomycetaceae bacterium | reverse complement strand
CTGGATTTACCACCAGGCGCGACCTGCTTGGCCGCGAATTCCTTCGAGCCGCATCATGCCTTCCGTGCCGGGACCTGTGCCTGGGGCGTCCAGTTTCATCCGGAATTCCATCGCGGGATCATGGCCGGTTATCTCAAAGAGCAGGCCGCCGAGCTGGTTGCGGCAGGGCGCCCCGTCGAACCTTGGTTCCAAGCGATCCGCGATACCCCGGCCGCGCACCAACTCCTCCGCCGGTTTGCCAGCCTGGCGATCAACCCTGATCTACTTCATGCAGGGGGTGAACCCTGAAATGAAGCATCTGTAAAAAAATCACGGTCGCGTTCGTCGCAGCTGTCCCCGTTCCCGCCGCGCTGTGGCCGCGTTGTGGCCGGCCACCCGCGTTGTGGCCGGTCTCGCGTTGTGGTTGTGGCCGGTCTCTGACCGAGCCACCCGGCCGACCGAAGGTCTCCACCGATATGGGAGACCTTCGGTCGGCGGTTTCGGCGGGGTCAGAGACCCGCGCCGAACACGGCGGGGTCAGAGACCCGCGGCGAGCAGTGGGCAGTGGGACTGTTATTTCTTGGCAGATGCTCTGTTTTTTCCGAATGCTCCGGCACGGCATTCGGGTCCGTTTCCCAATCGACTTCCGACTTGGTACGCTACACGCGAATTCACGAGCACGGATCGGGTTGCCGGAAGGACAACGAAGATGAATCAGGACGAATTTCGCTATTGGGGCCACCGGTTGGTGGATTGGATTGCCGACTATGGGGACCAAGTGGAACGTTACCCCGTGGCGGCGCAGGTGCAACCGGGCGACATTCGGAGCCAACTGCCCGAGACCGCTCCGGTGCGGGGCGAGCCGTTCCAGGCGGTGCTCCGCGACGTGGAAGCGATCCTCCTGCCCGGGATCACCCACTGGCAATCCCCCAATTTTTACGCCTATTTTCCCGGCAATAACTCGCCGCCCTCGATCCTCGGCGATCTGCTCTCCGCCGGGTTGGGCGTTCAGGGCATGATGTGGGCCACCAGCCCGGCCTGCACCGAACTGGAATCCTTGGTGCTGGACTGGTTGGTGGACATGCTGGGTCTGCCCTCCACATTTTTGTCCAGCTCGCAAGGCGGGGGCGTGATCCAGGACAGCGCTTCCTCCGCCACCCTCTGTGCCCTGCTCGCCGCCCGCGAGCGCACGACAGGCGGCGAGAGCAACCGTGAGGGAAATCCCGGGCGACTGACCGCCTACGCCTCCAACCAGGCCCATTCGTCCGTGGA
The DNA here is from genome assembly GCA_007124535.1 of Planctomycetaceae bacterium. Lineage (GTDB taxonomy): Bacteria > Planctomycetota > Planctomycetia > Pirellulales > Pirellulaceae > SLMF01. The sequence continues at coordinate 4,476 of SLEY01000433.1, read as the reverse complement.
AAAAGGGGTGCGGATCGCCGGGCTGGGCAGCCACAACCTGCGGATGATCGACGTCGATACCAACTTCGCCATGCGACCGGATCGGTTGCGGCAAGCGATTTTGGAAGATCGCGATCGCGGGCGACGCCCCTGCTTCGTCTGCGCCACCGTCGGCACCACCTCCTCGACAGCCATCGACCCCGTCCGAGAAATCGCGGACATCTGCCACGAGTTCAAGATCTGGCTGCACGTCGATGCCGCCATGGCGGGCACCGCCGCCCTCTGCCCCGAGTTCCGCTACCTGCACGCCCACCTGGAACGAGCCGATAGCTACTGCTTCAATCCGCACAAGTGGATGTTCACCAACTTCGACTGCGACTGCATGTTCCTGGCAGATCGCCGACCTCTGATCCAGGCGCTGAGCATCTTGCCCGAATACCTGCGGAACGACGCGAGTTCCCGCGGGACGGTGATCGACTATCGCGATTGGCAGATTCCGCTGGGACGGCGGTTTCGGGCCCTGAAGTTGTGGTTCGTGATTCGCAGCTATGGGATCGAAGGTCTCCAAGCACGCATCCGCTTGCACGTCCAACTGGCTCAGGAATTCGCCGACTGGGTTCGCCAAGACCCGCGTTTTGAATTGGCCGCCCCGGTTCCCCTCTGCCTGGTCTGTTTTCGCCATCGCGGAGGCGATGCCGCCAATCAGCAACTGCTCGACCGACTGAATGCCTCGGGCCGCATGTTCCTCTCGCACACGCGACTGGACGACCAACTGACCCTCCGCATGTCGATCGCCCAGAGCCAAACCCAACGGCGGCACGTGCAACAAGCCTGGCAACAAATCCAGAAACTGGCAGATACGCTAACGCCAGCGGATGACTAATACCCCCCAGGGGATCGACCGGCCGGGATCGATCGGTAGTCACACCGGGTGGATTTCGATGCTTTGGCCCGGGTGGTTCGGTTGCGCTATCGCCGCTCAGGCCCCCACGACCTCCTCCGTATCGCCGTTCTCGTCACGCGGGACCCGGACCACGGCAGCCAGGGCGTCGTTTTCGTCCAGACTCATGATCCGTACGCCTTGGGTGTTGCGGCCGATGATGCTGATATCCGAGGCCTTGATCCGCTGGATCTTTCCGCGCGCCGTCATCATCAGCAGTTCGTCGTCATCGGTCACCCGCACGATGCTGACCACGCGTCCGTTTCTCTCGGTGGTCTTGATGTCGCGCAGCCCCTTGCCGCCTCGGCGCTGGGTCCGATAGCGTACGGAGGTGGACGTCTCCTCATTGTCGTTGGGGGAATCGGCATCGTCGTCGCCGTGGTCCCGATCCTCGTCCCCCTCCGGTTCGGCCGGCATTTCGCCAGTCGGCGGTTCGGCCAACTCCCCGTCAGACGCACCTTCCACGGGGGCTTCCTCCGGGGGGGCCGCGGTATTCGGCCCGAAGTAGGTCCGTTTTCCGTACCCGTTTTCGCAGACAGTCAACAGGGTGGCGTCCGGGTCGGCAACGACCATGCCGACCAGGGCGTCATCCTTTTGCAGATTGATTCCACGCACCCCGAACGTGTTCCTTCCCATCGGCCGGGCGTCCGATTCACGGATGCGGATCGCCAACCCGTTGGCCGTGGACAACACCACTTCGTCCTCGGGGGCGGTCACGACCACATCGACCAATTCGTCATCGTCGCGCAACTTGATCGCGATAATACCACCCCGTTTGGGCCGGCTGTACGCTTCCAACGGGGTTTTCTTGATCAAGCCCTTCCGAGTGGCCATCATCAAGAAGTAGCCGGGCAGATCGAAATCGCGAACGGCTCGGCAATCGGCGATCCGTTCCCCTTCGCTCAACTGCAACAGGTTCACGATCGCCCGCCCCTTGCTCTCGCGGCCCAACTGCGGCAGATCGTACACCTTTTGCCAGTACACTTTGCCTTGCGTCGAGAAGAACAGCAGGTAGGCGTGGGTGCTGGCGACGAACAGATGCTCGATCGGATCCTCCTCGACGGTCGATGCGCCCCGAATTCCCTTGCCACCCCGCCGTTGGGCGCGATACACGCTGGCCGGTGTCCGCTTGATATACCCGTGATGGCTGATCGAGACCACCATGGTTTCTTCGGTGATCAGATCTTCCAGATTGATATTGCCCAGTTCTTCGCCGGTGATTTCGGTGCGGCGATCGTCGCCGAATTTTCGGCGGATCTCCTGCAGATCCTCCTTGATCAGCACCCGAATGTTCTGCTCGTCGGACAGGATCCGCAGGTATTCGGCGATTTCGTCCAGCAGTTTGCGATGCTCTCCGGACAAGCGCTCCTGTTCCAGGTTGACCAACTGTCCCAGCGTCATCCGCAGGATCGCATCGGCCTGGACCGCCGTCAGGCGGTAGATTTCGGCCACCCCCCGCTCCTGCTGGAACATGGCAAAACCATCCTCGCCCAGCGCGCGGCCCATCAGGGCCGCTGGGCATTCGACTCCCATCAACCCGACTTTGGCGGCAGCTTGGGTCTCCGAATGGCGGATGATCCGGATGATCTCGTCGATATTGGCCAAGGCCAGCAAGAGGCCTTCGACCGTGTGCTTCCGCCGCCGGGCGCGGGCCAGCAGGAACGTCGTCCGGCGGCGGATGACCGTCGTCCGATGCCGCAGGAATTCGCTCAACAACTCCTTCAGCGAGCACAACCGCGGTTTGCCGTCCACCAGAGCCAACAGAATGATCGAAAACGTATCCTGCAAGGGGCTGAACTGATACAACTGATTCAGCACCACCTCCGGATCGGCGTCGCGTCGGACGTCGATCGCGATCCGCACCGGCTCTTTCAGATCGCTCAAGTCCTGAACGGCGGAAATCCCCTTGATCTTGTCGCCGTTCACCAGGGCCCCGATCTTCTCGACAATCCGGTCGCGAAACTGCTGGAAAGGGATCTCGTGAATGATGATCTGGTAGCGGTTCTTGGCCTTCTCCCGAATCTCCGCCCGAGCCCGGACGACGATCGTCCCCCGGCCGGTGTAGTAGCCTTGCCGGATCCCCGACCGCCCGCAAATGATCCCGCCGGTGGGAAAGTCCGGGCCCTGTACAATCTCCAATAACTCGTCAATCGATATCTCCGGCTCGTCCAGCAACCGGATCAACGCGTCACAGATCTCCCGCAGATTGTGAGGCGGAATCGAAGTCGCCATGCCCACCGCGATCCCCGACGAACCGTTGACCAGCAGGTTGGGAAACTTCGAGGGCAGCACGGTAGGTTCGAGATTTCGTTCGTCGTAGGTGGGAACAAAATCGACCGTATCCAGCTTCAGATCCTCCAGCATGGCCGCCGCGACCGGAGACAAGCGTGCCTCGGTGTAACGCATCTGAGCTGCAGGCAGCCCCGCGATCGAGCCGAAATTGCCTTGCTTGTCGATCAATACGTGCCGCATGTTCCATTCCTGGGCCATGCGCACCAATGTCGGGTAGATGACACTTTCCCCATGGGGATGGTAATTCCCGCTGGTATCACCGGAGATTTTGGCGCATTTGACCCGTGCCGCTCCCGGCGTCAGGTTCAGATCGTTCATGGCGACCAGAATCCGCCGTTGCGAGGGTTTCAGACCGTCCCGGACGTCTGGCAGCGCCCGGCTGACGATCACACTCATCGCGTAGACCAGGTAGCTGTCCTTGAGTTCAGCCTCGATCGGGTTGTCGATCGTTCCCTCTAGATGGGGTTCTTCTGAGGGGATAGCCTGATCGCCATTGGGGTCTTCGGGCAGGGGGGCATCATCTTGAGGCGTAGAGTCGTTCGACAAGGGGCAACATCCTTTCCTGCGGGAGAGCTTGCGCCGATTCCGCCAACGGAGCCACCGGAAACCAGCCTGCCGGGGGCGAAGGGGCAACGGCAAAACAGACCGCGATAATTTTACCAGCTTTTGCTGTTCGCCACAACGGGCTCCCAGATGGGGCCGTTTTTCGTAAACGCTTACACATCAAGACCTTACGGAAAATCTATTCCGCGGAGCAAAACGCGCATCGGACGCCTGAAGAATCTACGCGACGTCGTGGACTGCGCCAGGAAGTCGACGCCGCTGGCGCGGCAGTCGGTGTCAACCGCGAAGCGGTGGCTCTACGTGCTTGGCAGCTCCCAATGGAAGGTTATTTTGCAGGGCTTGGATTTTCTGAGGCATGGCGAGCGGTGTCCAATGGTGGTGCTTGGAATCGACCAATGCGTGTCGTGTTGGTACAATCTGGGGGCACGGAGAAACGGAGTCAGGCTCTGCGGGGACGCAACCTGGCAAGGGATATCCGGGTCGACGGTGCGCCAAAGGTGCATCAGGCCCCCGGTTGGGAGACCGACCGGGGGCCGTAGTTTCGGTTCCAGGATCGGTTTTTCTTCAATGGCCCGCTTAAAGCGAGCCAGAGAGTTGCTTAGGAGCGAGAATGCTCCGAATCACAGGCCAGGAGAAGAAAACGCAGGGGACACGGCGCGCCCCACCCGGCCGCTACCGCGTCCGACCTCCCCGGAGGGGAG
>SLEY01000454.1 GCA_007124535.1 Planctomycetaceae bacterium | reverse complement strand
TCGCCGCCTCATGTCCCGCACACCGCTACTTGCTCGGCAAGTTCACTCCTATCAAACCTACACGATGAGGCCACGCCCGGGCAAGCCCCATGCCGGGCATGGCCCTGCGATCCGGAGGCCGCCGCGTGCGGCACGGCTGGGAATCGAGCCGACCTTCCCTGTGCAACTCGCTTGCCAGGGATCCCAGAAGGGGGTTCTGCTGGCCCACGTTGGGGTGGGCTTCGCCGGGGTCAGGCCTTGTTCGGCGGGCTTCGCCGGTAATAGTTCGCCCATCGCGGACCTGCCATGATTACCCTGGATGCCTTTCCTAGTCGGCGGATCGTGCGGTACACTGGGAGCGCCGCGTGTGGCGATGATTCGTGAGGTGCTGGCCTGTCGCCGGGACGGTCCGCCAGCACCCGCGTCCGTATTCCTCGTTTTGAATGGGCTCCCTCGAATGTTATACGCAATGCGAACCTATGGGCTGATCGCTCTGATTGTTGCTTTCCTCGCGGGCTCGCTGACCGCCGAAGAGGCCGCCAGTACACGGGTCACATGGTGGGTTGCCGCCGATCCTCACGTGGGACATCGCTCGGAAGAGTTTCCAGGACAACATCTTTCCCGAGCGGTTGCCGACGTGAACAAACTGGGCATCGCCGACAAAGCCATCTTGTTGGGGGATCTGGTCGAAGACAGCTCGGCGATGGGCGAGATCCTCCTGCGCGAAATGGCCAAGCTCGACTCCGATTGGACCTACGTGTTGGGAAATCACGACTTCGACCAAACGACCGGCGAGCCGGCTTTGCCCCCCCGCTACGAGGCGCGAACGGTCCAGGGCATCCGCTTCATCAGCCTGTCCGATGAAGTGCCCGGCCACCGGGTCGAGGCCCCCGGGCATGCCGTCGATCGGAACCTGGTGATGCACGAATCCCAAGAAGAATGGTTTTGGAACGAACTGGCCACGCATCGGGACTCCCGCACCCCGATCTTTCTGTTCACCCACCAGCCGCATCCGGAATTCGACGCCTGGCCGAAGCTGAGAGATGTGCTGGAGGATTACCACCTCGTGGCATGGTTCAGTGGTCACAAGCACCGCTGGGACATCCGTCCGGATTCCGGAGCCGGATTCATCCAGGTGAATATCCACTCGATCGGCGGGGTCCGGGAAGATTACTTGGGCACTTTCCTGGAACTGGATCGCCAAGGCGATACGGTGGAAGTCACCGTTCGGTTCCGCAACCACGACACGCGAGAGTGGCTCCAGGTGGATGGCCAAGACCGGCTGACGTTCACCGTCGAGTTACCCACCGACTGAACCGATAGAAGACCACGCTGTTGATCTGAAGGCGACAACGTAGCCTGCCGAAAATCTCCGGGTATCCGAGATCACAACGGCAGCGGGGCGTCGCTCAGCGCGATGCGGATCAACCGCTCGATGTCCTCACCGGCGCCGTCCCAGACTTCGTCGGCCAGCTGGCGAAGCTCCTCATGGCGGATGCGGTCATGGTTGGTGCGGACCAGACGGCGGAAATCGCCTGCGTCGTATTCCCGTTTTTCCATGGCCCGGTGCGGGGAGATCATGGCGGCGTACTTCCAGACCAGTGCTGCTTCGAGTGTCGGGATGCGGTGCTGCGTTTCGTGATCGACCAGGACGTGCTGCTTCAGGATCGTCGCCTGGAACCGTCCCCACGGCTGCATCACATCGATGACCGCTTGGGGCTGGCCGTCGGGGCCCCGGTCGGCCGTATCCAGGAACCGGACGACTTGGGCCAACTCGCGCACGATCAAATCCGGCCAGGCCTGGCGGATCGCCCGGACCGCCCGCTTCCGCTGGCCGTAAGGGACCAGGACATCGACGTCTTGAGTGGCGCGCGGCTGTGGCAAATAACCCGCGTAGCCATGCAACCCCATCAACACCCAGTTCTTGACTCCCGCTGCGACCAGGACGTCGATCACTTCCTGCGGTCCGATGTTCATCGCTCGCCTCCGATGGATTCGGCGGTAGTCCTGCGTCAGCCAGGCGCTTTTCCGTACACCGTAGGCGTGACCCGCCGGCGATTTGGGATCCAAGTCGTCGACGCCTTCCCAAGCCTCGGCGTACCGTGCCATCGCGCGCCGCCGCCGCTGGAGGAACTCCGGCGTGACAACCTCCAACGCCGCCGGCGCCGGATCGGCGCCGGATCGGGTGGCTTCGCCAGGTTCGGTGGACATCGAGAGATCCCTTGTTTTCGCGCCGCGTAAGCCGGTAGCCGCCGATCCGGTGCGACCGGCGGCTACCGTCATGCTAACCGATCATCATTGGGTAAGAAACCGGGTTTCGATTCGTAGGAGCGTTGCTGCACCTTGATGTTCCCTGGCAACGTTTTCCACCTGCGCCTTGAAACGCGTCTCCAACCGATGGTCGGCCTTCCATGTAAGCATCTGCCAAGAAATTACGGTCGCGTTCTTCGCAGCCGTCCCGCAGCGCTGTGGCCGGTCTCTGAGCAACGTTGTGGCCGGTCTCTGACCGAGCCACCCCGCCGACCGAAGGTCGGTTTCGGCGGGGTCAGAGACCCGCGCCGAACCGTGTGAACCGTGTCAAGTGCAAGCCTGACCCCACGGAACTGCCCGACGGCGCCGCTCATTCCGCCAGACGCTGAACCACCGCTTCCAACCCTTGGGCGACTCGTGCCATGCGATCGAAATCCAGTCTCTCCGGGGTGTCGCGTGGCGTATGATAATGCGGATCGCGGAACGGCAGGGTGTCGGTGACCAGAAAGGCAGAGTATCCGTGTTGCCAGAAGGACCAGTGATCGGACCAGCCCACGCCGGGTAAAAAGGCGGGCAGGGCGGCTCCTTCGGAGGGGATCGTGGCCTGTTCGCGAAAGGCGCGCAAAGCCCGGCGCAGCAACCCCCCATCGCGAAAGCGAGTGACGAAGCCGATGAAATTGGCAGCCCGGGGATACCGCAACTGCAGTCCCGGCACGGGATACTGTTGACTCCCCGGCTGGTCGCTGAATTTTCCCAGCCCGTCCAAGGCCATCATGGCGAGGATCCGTTCACCCCGCTGGCGACATTCGCGGGCGTAGGCATAACTGCCCATGTCGCGGGTGAGATAAAAGGGCGGCTCCTCGTTCGCAAAGGCCACGAAGCGAACGGTGCATGGCTGAGGCCGCTCGGCGAACTTTGTTGCCAAAGCCAGCAGCACCGCAACCCCCGAGGCGTTATCGTTAGCGCCGGGCGAACCGGGCACCGTGTCGTAGTGGGCACCGACAATGACAATCTCCTCGGGGCGCTCGGTTCCCGGCAACTCGGCGATCAGGTTGTCCGCTGTTCGCCCCGCATAACGGCTCATGCCGGCGCCACTCAGTTCGTAACTCTGCCGACGCGGGGCGTAGCCCGCCGCACGCAAACGAGTTTCGATCCAGTCTGCGGCCTCGTCCAGCGAGCCCGTCCAATGCAGATTCCGCTCGCCGATCTCCTCCGCCAACGCTCGTACATCCGCCTCCAGACGGACAGCCAGATCGCGGAGTTCGGCGCTGGGTTCGGGCAAGGGCGGACGGGCGCTCGATCCGGGCATGGCCAGCATCCACAGGGCACTCAAAAACAACAGCAGGAGCACGCCGATCCGCACCCCCCACCGGAAACGATTCGGAAACTTACACATGATACGCCATTAAAGCTCCCTGCTTCGGGTGGGGCAAGGCTTGGATTCTTCCGACAGCAATGCCGTTGGAAGGCAATCGATTTGCCGCTCGGGGGTGAGGGCCCTCCTGCCTTGGAGCCCGGCGCACTTCCGTCCGAAGCGTCCGCGAGGAGTCGGGGAGCCGCTCCTCGCTGGCGCTGCAGGTGATCCATTCCGATCGGGTCAGCGCGGTGCGTAGGTCGCTCGAGCCCGCTCTTCATCAAAACCGTCCGGCCGGGGAAAATCCTGGTTTTCCAGCAGTTCCTCGAATGTCGGCGCCTCGGAAGGAACTCCACCTTCGGGGATATCGAGGCCAGCCGTCCAGACGATGCCATTCAGCACCGCCGTGCGGAAATTGTCCTCGGCCCAAGCCCAATGCCAATGGCCGCCGGTAAAGCCATAGCCGCGTCCGCCGTCCGGCCGGTCGTACACCCAGGCCACATGCTCCGGCTCACCCCGGCGAGCCCGCACCGTCGGGTTGTTGCTGTGCGGGCCGTCCGGTCGTTCCCGAGTGCTGTCGGGAGGCACGGCGGTCATCACCGGCGTAACCCCTTCCATCTCCGGCCGGAACCGCATGTGGTAATACCACTCGTCATACAGAGAAAACGGCTCGACCCCCCGGTTCACCGGGTGGTCGGGCAGTTCCGTGAAGTGGGCCGTCCACCAGGGATTCACCGACCAATGGGTTTCGAAGTAGCCGCCGAGCCAATCCAGAAACTGCGGGCCACCCCGGTCCTTCGGGACCTCGACGGCGTAGTGCAGGCAAGCCAGACCGACGCCCTGTTCCATCAAGGGGGCGACCTGATCCAGATGCGGCAGGATCGGATGGCCTCCGCCGCCATTGGCGTAGATCACGATCGCATCGGCGTCCTGGAACGCGTCCGGGTCGTCGGGCCAGCCTCCCGTATAAACCGCGGTTTCAATGGGCAAACCGCTCTCATCCAAAGCCCGCGCCAAAAGGATACAACCCGCCTTATGTTCATGGCCGCCATAGCCATGACTGCCGGTTCCGGCGACAAACACAATCCGCTTGATTTCATTTTCGTCGGCGGGGGACGTCGCATCGGCCTGTCCGGCACGCGTCACCGCGGCCAAGGCGACGACCAGCAGACAACCCGTCAAACATGCTGCAACTCGCACGGTAAGCACCTCCGTTGAAGAAAACGCAGACCTCGGCTGGCCCGCGTCGGGGATCGACAAACGCCCTGAAATGGAAATTCACCCGGGCGAACGATTCCTAGCATTCTATCGCCGCCCCCGTCAGCAAACAACCATTGGAATGCGACCGCTGCTTGGGCGATTCGCTCAGGTCTCCCTCGATCCGGGGCCGGTTCACCGTGCATACCACGCGCACAGGGATTGCAGTTCATTCAGGTGTGCCAAATGAGCGATTCTTCGGCGCTGCTGGGTTCCTGCCAGGGGTGCGGAGGCGTGTCCGCGGTCGATCGCCGTGACGGCTCGAATCACATCGGCTTCGTCCGGCCCCGGCGGTTCGCAGAAATAGCGCAGCATCCACATCGCGATGGGGTAGGTGAGGGCCAGGGCGCGGTATCTTTCCAGCAGCGACCACCCGCCCCGACCAAACAACACATACTGCTGCGATGCGGTTTGGGCCACGTAATAGCGGGTCACGATCCCTTGCAAGGCTGGCTCGAGCGGCCCCAAGGCCCTCTGTTCCAGATCGTCGAATCGCGGCCGGGGAAAACCCGGCAGCAGGGCGGGAACCCCGCCCCGACCGATCGCAAAGCCGGTGCTGACCCGTACCATCCGCAGACGCTGGCCCCAGGAGGGGCGGACGAGAAAACGCGGATCCAGACGGAGATACTCCGGCAACATCTGGCGAAACAGGATCCGGGCCAGACCCCGGGGAGGCCGACGTTCGCGAAACCAATTCCCCGCTTCCTCCGGCGCCGCATCGACGAGAATATCGACCAGTTCCCCGAGACGAGCGGAATCCAATGGGCGAAGTTGGCACTTCTCCAGAAGTTCGCAGAATTGCAGCCCATGCACCAGGCGGCGAACCAGGGGGAAACGGAGATCGCTCAGCAGACGAGCGAAACCGCCGGCGATGCGCCGCGTATCGTCCCAGTCGCGTCCCAGGCCGGGCAC
>SLEY01000147.1 GCA_007124535.1 Planctomycetaceae bacterium | reverse complement strand
GCGCGGCCGCGATATTCGCAGCCAACAGCACATCCAAAAGTCCCGCCGGAAGGGGAACGATCAACACCAGCAGGCAGCCGATCACTCCCGCCGGAAGAACCAGTCCCTGCCAACGCACCCAGCATGCCATATTTCGAGATTCTCTTGATTCCGGTTTGTTTGCTCCCGCGCCGCCCTGACACCGATGGAACGGACGCAAGCCGTCACCCGGTCCGAAAAGGAAAAAGCCTGCCCGCACGGGGCCCGAAGTGAGCGGCGGAGGTTAGCCGAACGGCCCGCAGATGTCCAGATCGTTTCGCGCTAACTCGTCCAGGGGAAATTCACGGCATTTGCTGGCTTCGCTGTCAGCGAGTCCAGTGCTCCCCCATCGACGGCCACTTTCCCCAAGGACCCCCCAGTCGCAGGTTGGGCATTCCTGCGCGACGATCCCCTTGATGGATTCGCCGTGGGGAAATCTGCTCGGGGCGGAGCCGTGGGGACAGCTCGGCAAACGGGTGGCCCGGCATGCCGTTTACAAGCTTGCCGCGGTCAGGGATAATCAGGGTGGAAGGACACCCCACGCCATGGCGCCCCGTTGCGTTCCCCATCGCCGGGTGGCTGTGGGTCGAATGAGCCCTATTTGCGCTGCGAGGAATCCCACAGGAGGTGTTCGCAGCCGGTGAAAGGACGAAGTGATGGCCGAGGCAGCACGGGAACCCGTCATCCGGGCCAGGATGTTCCATCGAGTCGTGATCGCCACGCCCCAGGCCCACGCCCTGCGGGATCGTGAGTTGATCCATCGCGTCCTGCAACAATTGGTGAGCTATTTGGATACCAAAAAGCCGCCTGCCCTGATTCTGGACCTGGAACACATCGACATCGTGTCCTCGGAAGCGATTTCGGCGCTGCTGAAAATTCGGGACCATGCGATCGGCCAGGGTTGCCAACTTCGCCTGTGCAACCTGCATCCGCCCGTTCGCGAGGTCTTGAAGATCACCGCGCTCACCCCGCTGTTCGACATCTACCAGGACCTGTCGGCGGCCTATCGGGGACTGGTGACCGAAACGCCCGACGCCGGCGATATGCCTAGACAATAGACATGATGTGCTTAAAAAGCGGGCAATCTCCGAGCGGTGGCAACCGGAGAACGGCCCGCTTTTTTTTCAAAAAACCCTTTGCTCGTCAATACTTACATCACGGGTTCCCGATCGGGACTCGTTCTGGCCCGCGGCTTGCATTCACCTCTCGCGTCGAATCCTTCTGGAAACCTCGAGATACCTTGACACAAAGGAGAATGCTTAGTGACCCCGCGAGAAGTTTTGGCCCTGTGCCGTGAAAAGGACGTGAAGGCGGTGGACTTGCGGTTCATGGACTTTCCAGGGCTGTGGCAGCACTTTACCATCCCCGTCAGCAAACTGGATGAAGACGTCTTCGAGGACGGCTTGGGCTTCGATGGCTCCAGCATCCGCGGCTGGCAGGCAATCAACGAAAGTGACATGCTGGTCGTCCCCCAACCGGAAACAGCTTGGATCGACCCGTTCACCGAGTTGCCCACCCTGGCGATGATCTGCAACATCCAGGACCCGATCACCCGTGAGGATTACTCGCGGGACCCGCGAAATGTGGCTCGCAAGTCGTTGAATTACCTGAAGAGCACCGGGATTGCCGATACGGCTTACCTGGGACCGGAGGCGGAATTCTTCATTTTCGACGACATTCGGTTTGAACAGAACCCGCACGAAGGCTTCTACCACATTGACAGCGTCGAAGGCGAATGGAACCGGGGCCGCGCTGAGAACCCGAACTTGGGCTACAAGCTGCGTTACAAAGAGGGTTACTTTCCGGTGCCCCCCGCCGATCAGATGATGAACATCCGCAACGAAATGATGCAGACGCTGATCGATTGCGGGCTGGATGTCGAGGCCCAGCATCACGAGGTGGCGACGGCGGGACAGTCGGAAATCGATCTGCGGTTCCAAGAGCTGGTGACGATGGCGGACCACTTGCTGATGTACAAGTACATCATCAAGAGCGTCGCCACCCAGCACAAGAAGACGGTGACGTTCATGCCCAAGCCGATTTACGGGGACAACGGCAGCGGGATGCACACCCACATTTCGCTGTGGAAGGGAAGCGATCCGATCTTCGCCGGCAGCGGCTATGCAGGACTGAGCGAAACGGCTCTGTTTGCCATCGGCGGCATCCTCAAGCACGCTCCGGCGATTTTAGCCTTCAGCAACCCCACGACGAACAGCTACAAGCGGCTGGTTCCGGGATACGAGGCGCCCGTCAATCTGGCTTACTCCCAGCGGAATCGGTCCGCAGCCTGCCGGATCCCGATGTACAGTCCCAGTCCGAAGAGCAAGCGGATCGAATTCCGCTGCCCCGACCCCAGCTGCAACCCCTACCTGGCCTTCTCCGCCCTCCTGATGGCGGTGATTGACGGGATCCAGAACAAGATCAACCCGGGAGAAGCGCTGGACAAGGACATCTACGACCTGCCTCCCGAAGAACTGGCGGCCGTGCCGAAGACGCCCGGAGCGCTGGGCGAAGCCCTGGATGCCCTGGAGCAGGATCACGAGTTCCTGCTCCGCGGAGATGTCTTCACTGCGGATGTGATCGAAACCTGGATCCACTACAAACGGGTGAACGAAGTGGATGCCCTGCGCTTGCGGCCGCATCCCTACGAATTCTGCCTGTATTACGACTGTTAATCCTGGTGGCCGCAACTCTCCGAGATCCCGCCGCGGATCTCGGAGAGCGCGGTTCCCCATCCCCTCCGAAGACCCGCCGGATTGCCAGGGAACCTGGGGCGGCAAGCGTGCGACGAGTCCTCGAATTTCACCAAGGTGCGAGAGGGGGGACTCGAACCCCCACGGGTTGCCCCACTGGATCCTAAATCCAGCGCGTCTGCCCATTCCGCCACTCTCGCTCGGCCGGTCGCGACCGGCTTCTCATGGAACCGCGCGAGACCCTCCCCACCCGAATCTTGGCAGCCGACGTGCCGCCCCGGGGAAACCAAGTCTAACAATTCCCGCCCGTCTGGCAAACCCGGCGATGCCAGCCGTGCGATGCACTCGTCGCCATTGCCCGTAACCCTTGCGTGGCTCTTTCATGATGCGCCACCGGACTGTGCCTCCGACAAGGTGACCGAGGCGGCGTCAAAAAGTGACATGCCCTCGAAGGGACAGGAAATCAAGACAATGGCCCGATTCAAGGCGGAAAACATGGATTCCCCGAAGACAACTTCGAGCCCTTTTGGGAGTTTGGTGACCCAGCTCGCATGCGATCGCAATGGCACACCCGTTGCAGCTTGAATAATGACCTTCCGCTAGAATATGGGAACTAGCTCAGCCACCGGAGAGGTTCGATGGCACGTCACAAAGCACGCACCCATCGGCGAAACCACGGCTGGATTCGCGAGGGCCTCGAGGTTGCGGAACAGGCGAGAGGAGTCGGCGGCGCCCCATGACCATCCTTTCAGCAGCCATCCTGCTCTTCCTGGTGATGGACCCGGTGGGCAATGTCCCTTTGTTTGTCACTCTTTTAGGCGATATGGATCCGGGCCGAGCGCGGAGATTGGTCGTCCGAGAGATGCTGATCGCCCTGGCGGTGCTGATCGTGTTCTTATTCGGCGGCCAAGTGGTGCTCGACCTGCTCCAAGTCTCGGAGCCGGCCTTGAGCATTTCCGGCGGCATCATCCTGTTTCTCATCGCGCTGAAGATGATCTTCGGCAACGCCCGGGAGATATTCCGTGAGGATCCGGAAGGGGAGCCGTTCATCGTGCCGCTGGCCGTGCCGATGATCGCTGGCCCCTCGGCCGCGGCGACCGTCCTTTTGCTAATGGCCCGCGATCCCAGCCGTTGGCACCATTGGCTGGCCGCGCTGGTGGCCGCGTGGCTGGCCGGCGGGATCATCCTGCTGGCAGCCGTTTCCGCAGCCCGGATTCCCGGCCGGCGCACCTTGACTGCCGCGGAACGCCTGATGGGGATGCTGCTCACCACGGTGGCCGTGCAGATGTTCCTGAGCGGCCTCGGCGAGTTCCTCTCCTTCGCCGTCTGACCGGCTCCTCCGCCGAATCAGGACGCCCCCCTGCGAGGCGTTCCGCCTTTCACGACGGCGGGGACGACGACGGGGCCGGCGGCAAACTGCCGTACTGGTCGACGTCCGACAGGTCCAGTCGCTCGTGAAACGCCTCGCCCGGCAAGATCCAGATCTCGCCGTGAAGCTGCTCCTGCTCCGTCCGGACACTGTGATGGCGAACCAGTTCCAGAATGGCCAAAAACACCCCGATCATCGTCGATTTGTGCATCCCCACCTGGAACATCTGCGAAAAGGACGCTTTGCCCTCCACCAACAGTAGCTGATGGATCCGTTCCATATGATGCTGCAAGGGGGTGTCATCATAGACGATGCTCTCCGGCTGCACGACCTGATGCTCCCGGACGACGCGGCCAAACGCACTGACCAGATCCCAGAGTTCGACGTCCTGGATGGGTTGCGATGCCGGTTCGATGCGTCGCGGCGGCAAATCGTCGGCTAACCGCGGGATCCGCTGCTGCCAGCGGCGACTCTGCTCTTCCAAAATACTGGCGGCATCCCGGTATTTTTTGTACAGCAATAACCGCTCGACCAACTCCGCACGGGGATCCTCCAACGCTTCGGTCTCTTCGCCGCCGCGAGGCAGCACCATCCGCGACTTGATCTCCATCAGCGTACTGGCCATTTCGATGAAGTCGGCCGCGTCGTTGACATTCAGTTCGACCAGAATCTCCAGGTACTCGAAAAACTGCTCCGTGATCGCCGCGATCGGGATCTCGGTCACCTCGACCTCGTGCTTGCGCACCAAGTACAGCAGCAGGTCCAGAGGCCCGCGAAAGACGTCCAAATCGACGCGGAAGCTCATCCCAAAGTCTCGTGCATCACAGGCATCATTTCCAGTTCCCGGCGATTGCCACACGCGGGGCGGCGACGTCAGGACGACCGGCCTTGCCGAGCCGCGGCATGGCAGGCGCGAATTCTCCGTTCCAATTCGGCCACCAACTGAGCGTCCGACAACGAAGCGACCATTTCAGGTTCTAACGGGGGGCCCACGCAAACATGAATCCGTGCCCGACGCGGAAAACGCACGCGGCGAGGCCAAGCATCATAGGCGCCGTCCAGGCCGACGGGCAACAAGGGAACACGACTTCGTCGCGCCATGGCCACAAAACCAGGCTTCAGCGGGGACACCTGACCGTCGTGGCTGCGCGTGCCCTCCGGAAAGATCAGCACGAATTCGCCACGTTTCAGCCGCCGGAGCGTCTCCTTCAATCCGCTCAGGCCGCTCCCTTCCCGATCGATGGGGATCGCGTCGAAGAACTCGATCAGCCAGCGGAACGGGGAGAAACGGAATAACGTCTTACGAGCCAAGTAATTCAAACGCCGATTGAAACCGGAACCGATCAAAGGCGGATCGAAAAAACTTTGATGGTTGGCACAAATTAGTCCACCACCCTGATCGGGGATATTCTCCCGGCCTTTGTAACGGACGGCAAACACGGTGACCAAGGTCAGCCGCGTGACCACCCGCAGGCCCCGGTACGCCAGTCGCTGTGCCAAGGAACGTTCGGCCATGAGGTCGTACCTGTTTCAGTTTCCGCCACCATGGGCGAGTGGCCGCGGCTGTTGCACCAGCTGTTCCAAACGCGCGACGACTTGCTCTGGCGACAGCCCGTCGGTATCGACTTCGATCGCATCGGCCGCTCGGCTCAGACGCCCCCACGCCCGTGCCTGATCCTGCCGATC
>SLEY01000443.1 GCA_007124535.1 Planctomycetaceae bacterium | reverse complement strand
TTGCGCAGCCAGTGAAACCCCTGGCCGGATGGTGATTCCTCCGGCGTGCGTTGGAAATCCCGCGTTTCCACGCCGGCCACGGTCCCCGCGAATTCCGGATGCCGCTCCGGGTCCGCCAACGCCAGTTGGTCGTCCATCAGCTTCTCGACACGCTGCTTGTACCGGGCTTCTTCGGGTATCGTCCAACCGCCCATGCCGGTGTTGGCGATGACGAACGGCAGGTCGGGGATGCCCAGGTCCTTGCGGATGTCGCGGATGAAGTTCGCCATGTTGGCTTCGTAGGCGTTGACGGCCTCCGCGTTGATCCGATCGTTCCAACCCTGGTGCCATGCGAAGCCGACGATCTCGTACCCTCCGCTATCGTAGTCCGGAAAGTAGCGTTCCAGGTTGCTTGTGATTTCGCGGACATGCCGCAGGATTTCGGCGTACTGGAACCCCATGTCCCCGTCCTTCTCCGGCGGCGGATCGTCCGCCGAGCTTGGGGAGAGGAAGTTATGGGCCAGCGATCGGCCGCCCCACGCACTCTTGATCAGCAGTACGGGATCCTCGTAGTAATCCCCAACGACGAAGCCGAAGGCGTATTCCGGTCCGATGTGGTCCTGGTTCGCGCCGAAGCCCGTCGTCAGCCAGCCCTTCTGTTCGTCGTAGGACAGGTTGACGATCCAGACATCGTCGCGCACGGCGGGGGCCCCTTCCGCATCCACCAGATGGCCATAGGCTTCCGGATTCTGCGCCAGATGCCACTCCATGGTCCCGGGACCGCCCTCCAGCTGGCCGAAGCCGACCATGTTGGATTGTCCGGCCAGAACAAACACTTTGACTTTGCCGTTGGCCGGGACAGGACGCGTTTCCGGGTTGGCCAACGCGCTGCCAGCGCAAACCAGCATCATGCCGATCCAAGCAAGTGGACGGAGGGAATTCCGGGTCATGGTACAGACTCCTTGCCGTGATGTGTCCATCGGATGGTTACTCGAACGTGATTCCGTGCGTGATTACGCGGCTTGACGGGTATCCGGCGCCGCTTGCTCGATCAATTCCAACGTCTCGTCGATCTGCGCGATGTCAGAGAATCCGATGGTAAATGCGGGAACGCAACCCAGGCCCAGGACGAATTTGAGGGAATCCAAGCGTTCCTGGCGGGTTTGGAAGCGGCCTTCGGCGTAGATCTTCATGCCCAGCACGCCACGGCCTTGGGCGTGCATCCTTTGGATCTGGGGCACCACCTTATCGGGCGCGGCATCCATGTGACTGCCGGCATGATTGATCCGTACCAACAGCAGCTCCAGCTGGTCGCAATGGACGGCGTCGATCACGGCGGGCAGGGAATGGCAGGAACAGCCGAGGGCGCGGATCCGGCCCTTTTCTTTCTCTTCGAGCAGGGCATCGATGACCGGCCGCCGTTGGGTCGTCCAATTCTCTTGGGTCATGGCATGGATCAGGCAGGTGTCCAGTGTTTCGAGCCCGAGTTCCCGGCGAAAACGTTCGACGTGGGCCCGCGCGTCGGCGGCCGTTCGCGCCCCCGTCTTGGTCTGGATGAATAACTCCTCGCGGGGCAAGCCCTCGATCGCCCGGGCCACCATCGCATGGTTGCGATAGGAATCGGCCGTGTCGATGTAGCGGACACCCCGCTCGAAAGCCTGGTGGACCAGCTTGGAAAAGCCTTCCGGGCCCAGTTCACGCTGCTCGCGACCACCGAAGGTCCCGGTCCCCAGTCCGAGAACCGAAGTCTGGATATTTGTGCCACCCAGGGTGACGGTTTCAACACCGGTTCGCACGCTGACAGGCGCCGCCATGGCCGGCGGGGCACTCCAGCGGAAAGCCGGGGTCAGGGCAGCCCCAGCCGCCAGGGCCGAGGTATGACGAAGGAATTCGCGGCGGGAAAGTACGGACATGGTCGATCCTTTGCAGAAAGAAACGGTGTTTTTCGTCGCGGCGACCGATCAGTTCGGGTTGCCCGTCTCCTGCTTCCAGAGCACGGACACGTCGTCTTGGGGCTGGAAGCCCAGCACGCGTTGGGCCTTGTCGTTCGAGAACTTGTCCTGCGGGGTGTTTCCCAGGATGAAGTACACTTCGCATCGCGAGGGCAGCCGGTCCAGGTCGATCTCCAGACTCAGCCGCATCGCTTCCGCTGCGTCCCGCCAGGAAACGACGAAGGGCACGCCGCGGGCGCCCGCACGCAGTTGCTCGACATCGCGCAGGCTGTTGAACAGCAGTTCCTGGAAATAGACGTCGTACTGGTGAGCGAAGGAACGGCCGATCTGTTGGCCGAGCGATTTGGTCAGCGGATACAACCCCGTGCCCGGCTGGGGCGGGGCATCCGGACTCAGACCATGATCAAACCCTTCATACGCGGGCCCGGCGACCGCGAAGTGGGGACCGGTGCTGATCACCCGCCGGATCCCTTCCTGAACCGCCGCCTGCATCACGTGATAGGTACCCAAAGCGTTGACGCGAAAGGCCCACAGCGGATGGCGTCGAACCACCGCCAGATTGATGATGGCGTCCATCCCGCGAGCGGCCTCCCGAACTCCATCCCAGTCGGTGATGTCCAGATCGAAGTACTCCTGGTCGGGGAACGCTTCGAGGATCGCTTCCGGAGCCGGCTGGATGTCGGTGATCCGCAACTGATGCTGCGGGGCCAGCCGCCGAACGACGTGGGGGCCCATGTACCCGTTCGCTCCGATCATTAAGACTTTCATGGTGATGACTCCTTAAAATACGGCTTTCACCCAGATTGCGGTTCATAGCCCAGCAGCCGCCGGGCACGTTGGAGCGGAAAACGGTTGTCCGGCGCGTGGGACAGGATATGGATGACGGACCAGGACTGCAGTCCCCGAGCATCGAAGGGCGATTCCGCCTCGATCGCCTGCCGCACCGCCTGGAGCAGGTCCCGTTCCTGCAGCACCACCTGGCGCTCTTCGGCCGGAGGCTCCGTTTCCGGAGTGACAAGCGAGCCCAACCGGAGGACCACGACCTGCAGCTTGCGTTCTCGAGCGAACTCGCGGCAACAGAATTCGCCCAACTGCAGCGGCAAGTACCCGCGGTCGATTTCGCCCCAAGGCCGCCAGTCCTCGTCGACCATGTACGCCGGATCGTAGCCGCTGACCAATTCGAGGGAGCTGAGATAGATCACCCGCTGCACGCCGGCCGAAGCGGCGGCGTGGAGCAGGTGGAACAGCTGCCGCGGGCCGGCATCCACCTGCTGGAACTCGTCTTCCGCCGCGGTTGGCGGGCCGGCAACCACGATCGTCCCGACCTCGCGGACCAAGGCGTCCAGCGCCTCGCCCGGCTCCAACTCGCTCTGGGTGAACGGCAACTCCGTGGAAACCGGTTCCGGAGCGGTCAGCCGGACTGCGAATCGCTCGGCCAGACCGTCCGCCAACCGCCGCATGCTGGGTACCTGCGCCGAAGTGACCAGCACCGTTGTGGGGGCCGCGGTTTCCGGGTCGCCGCCAACCGCCGGCTCGGTCGCGCCATGCCAGGCCGCCGTACCGCCTGCCAGCGCCGCGCCGACTTGCAAGAAAGCTCGTCGCTTCATGTCAATTCTCCTTCCCGACAGAGGTGAAAGGGGACGGCTTCCTCCAGTCTACTCGTTTTCGATCGGAATGTTCAACTCGCCCAACGTCTGGCGGAGCCATTGCAGCGACTGCTCGATCATCGGCCCCCCCTGGCCCTCGCATTCCATGCTCAGCACGCCCGTGAAGTTATGGTCGCGGAGGATTTCCAGGCACTGCCGGATGTTGTCCGCGTTCACTCCCTGGCCCAACGCGCATTGGCTGACCGCAATCCCCGTCTCCTCGCCTCGCACCGCCGCGGCCAGCGACTCGCTGACGTCCTTGACGTGGACATGCGAGACCTTATGCACCAGACCGCGGAGGAAGGCCACCGGGTCCTGGCCGGCAATAAACGTGTTGCCCGTGTCCATGTTCAATCGAAAAAAAGGACTGTCGCAGAAATCCAACATCTCTGCCACCCGATCCGGGTTGGTCGTAAAGTAGCCATGCACTTCGATGTTGATGATGATCTCGTAGGCTTCCGCCACTTCGACAATCTGTTCGTAGCTCCGCCGCATCAAAGCCATGGCTTCCGCATCCGACAGACCGGGTGGTTTTTCCAGTCCATCGGTGGTCGCGATCCGGTCGCAACCGGCCAATTTCGACCATTGCAGGGCCCGCAGGATGTACGGCACGCCATACAGAGGTCCATCTTTCCCCGACAATGGGTAGGCGGCGTCCACCTGGGAGAACCGCACTCCGTAGTTCTCCATCTTTCGCCGCAGCAGGACGGGATCCTCGTGCATCGCCACGTGGGGCTGGTATCCCAACCCGTGGATCCAGCTGACTCCATCGATGAGCCCGCATTCGATGAACGGCACCTCGTTCTGCTGGGCCCACTGGAGGCATTTTTCGAAGTTCCAGTACGACGAGTTGAAAGCATCCGTGTGAAAGCCGATTTTCATCTGTAGGGTTCTCCGAGATTCGAGCGGTTCAGGCAGATCGCGTATTTCGCCGAAGTGGCCAGTATGACCCACGGAGCGGCGGGCGTGAACCCCCGCACGGCGAAATCGCTGGTCGGCGGGCTGGAAATGATCGGCGTTTCGGGTATAACCGCCCTTGCTATGACCGACCACTGGAAATCGCTGTACCCGTTCGCCTCCCATCACCTGGATCTGGAGGGCTGGCGTTACCACTATTTGGACGAGGGGTCTGGTGAGCCACTTTTGATGGTTCATGGGAACCCGACGTGGTCCTTCTATTGGCGGAATCTGGTCACCGCCTTTCGCCCGCGCTTCCGGGTGCTGGCGCCCGATCACATGGGCTGTGGTCTGAGTGACAAACCGCAGAGATACCCATACTGTCTGGCCCAGCACATCGACAACCTGACGCAGTGGGTCCAGCGGCTGGATCTGCGGCGTATCACGTTGTTGGCGCACGACTGGGGCGGCGCGATCGGGTTAGGGATGGCGTTGCGTGTGCCGGACCGGGTTGCTCGTCTGGTGCTATTCAACACGGGGGCTTTTCCGCCACCGGCGATTCCGTGGCGGATCCGGGTCTGCCGCACCCCGGGATTGGGGCCGTTCGCGGTTCGCGGTCTGAATCTATTCGCGCGAGCGGCCTTGACCATGGCGGTGGAGCATGGCCCACGGATGACGCCGGCGGTACGGGCGGGGTTGCTGGCGCCGTATGACAGCTGGTCCCATCGGATCGCGATCCTGCGTTTTGTCCAGGACATCCCGGCTTCGCCCGCCCATCGGACGTGGCAGACGCTGGCCGATCTCGAGCAGGGGTTGCCCGAATTGGCGGATCGTCCGAGTCTTCTGATCTGGGGCATGCGGGACTGGTGCTTTACGCCCGCCTGTTTGGAACGGTTCCAATCGTTACTGCCGTCGGCCGAGGTGACTCGATTGGACGATGCAGGGCATTATGTGATCGAGGACGCTCACGAGCGGATTGTGCCGCGGGTCGCGGAATTTTTGGACGGGCATCCGGTGCGAGATGAATGATCCGGTTTCGACACCTCGTTTGAATGTGGGTCAGTGCGCCACCTTGGCCTGTTTATTGGAGGTGACGGCGCCCAAGCCGGGTAACGTGCATCGCGCCAGCGATTTCGAGGACATGGTTTTTCTGGACTTTGCCGCCAGCGCCACGGCGATTGGTCCGGCGATGGAGGCGGCGTCCCGGCAGGGCGTGGGCGTCACGGTCTGGCAGGCGATCCGGGCGACGCGGCATCTGGTGCGTGTGAACACGAATTTGGGGACCGTGCTGTTGCTGGCCCCCTTGGCCTGTGTCCCCCGAGA
>SLEY01000037.1 GCA_007124535.1 Planctomycetaceae bacterium | reverse complement strand
TGGAGGGCTTGGCAAAACCGCTGGAGGTCAGCGAACTCCTGCCACCCGAATCCGAATACCCCCAACTGACGGGCCCGGCCATCCAAGCTTACGAGTCCGCGTTGGACGCCTTGCAACGCGGTCGATGGCAAGAATCGCTGCAATGGCTGCACCGCGTACCAGCGGAGGATCAGGCCAAAGATTTCCTGACCGTGTTCATCGCCCAACACAACCGGACACCCCCGCCCGATTGGGACGGATACATCCCGCTGGCCTCCAAATAGCCACCCTCCCGAACTGGCTCACGAGTGCCACAGGCCCCGCGATGTGGCCGGGTCCCGCGATGTGGCCGGGTCCCGCGATGTGGCCGGGTCCCGCGATGTGGCCGGGTCCCGCGATGTGGCCGGTCCCGCGATGTGGCCGGTCTCTGACCGAGCCACTCGGCCGACCGAAGGTCTCCCCTATCGCGGGAGACCTACGGGGAGACGATGCCCGGGAATCAAGGTTCATTCGTGAAATCAGGGTATGCTCGCGGCGACAGCCGCAATTCGCTCCGCAGGCGCTGCAACGAATCAGCCCGGCGCAGCGCGCCGCGGCGATAGCCGCGAAGCGCCGCCCCGGGTCACGATTCTGGAATGAATCCCTTCCATCAAGCCCGGTTGCGTCCCGCGTGCCGATCGTTAGAGCGGGGGCGGTTCCGGGGCAACCTCCAACGGCGGATACGTAACCTCCCGCGCTCGGTCCACCCACTCCGGATCGCCGTAGACGCCGGCTCGATCTGGATCGAACGGCTCGAAGCCCAGCTCGCGCAGCGGCGAATCGGGCGTCAAACGAAAATCATCCTGCTCGGGATCGACCAACCCGGGATCGGCGACGATCGAACCTTCTTCGTGACCCAACGCCTGCCATTCCTCCAGCGATCGGCCGCGGAATTCCACCGGCTCGCCCGCCGTGTTCCAAAAACAGTTGTTGCGGCTCTCATACCGGATTTGCTCCCACGGGCCCTGCAACAGCACCCCCTGGTCGTAGATCACCAAGTTGTTCTCCAAAGTGAACGAACGATGGTCCTCGACCCGCGTGGCCTGCAACTGATACAACTCGCTGAACGCCAGGATGTTGTTCCGCACGATGTTGTCGCGGCCGTAGTGCTGGTGGAACCCGCCGGTCTTGACGCGGTACACCAGGTTGTTCTCGAACAGGATGCCCGTGCTGCCTTCGTCGGTGTACAGCCCCCAACCGCCGTAGGAATAGGCATAGATATCGTGGAACACGTTGTTGCGGACGACGGTGCCCTCGGACGGTCCCAGGGTGTAGATGCCGCCCATATCGCTCAACACGCCCCAGCCGATATGATGCACGCGGTTGAATTCGATGGTGTTCCGTTTGGCCAGACTCTCCCCGTAGCCCCAGCGCCACCCGACGGAGATGCCGGTGTAGTAGAGGTCTGAAATATCGTTGTGGCGGATCCGGTTGTCGCCGCTCTGCCCGATCCAGACGCCGACGGCGCAGGGAAAGATCCGCCCGCCGTGCCGGAGGATGTTGTTCTCGACCGTGATCCGGCCGGTGCGTTGCGCCGGTTGGGCCGCAATGCCCATTTCGCCCACCCGCACCCCGCCGGCGCCGAAGTCGTGCAGGAAACTGCCCCGGAGCGTCACGTCGTGGCAGCCCCGGCGGAACCACACCGCGTAGGTGCCGATGTGACCGATTTCGCAGTCCTCGATCGTTACGTGCCGAGCCCCGTCGGCCTGCACCACCGCATCGATGCTCGAAGCGGCTTGCGCCGGCTCGAAACCCTCGGGCGGCGTCAGCCACTGAGCATGCTGGAACGTCAGCCCCCGCAAGGTCACATGCTGGACATACTCGCCCGCCGCCGCATCCCCCTGCATTACCAAAAATTTCTCGGCCACTGGCGCGATCACCTCCGCCGAGCCCATGTCCTCGTCCGGCAGCGGATAGTAGTACAACGTCCCGTCCCGATCCAGAAACCACTCGCCGGGCGCGTCCAGCGCATCACGGAAATTCTCCAGATGGTAATGCGAATTCCGCCGCCAGGGATTCCAGGGCTTCATCCCCAAACCGGTGGTGATGATCGCCTGCTGCTCCGGATCCAACCGGTCGGGGAAGCGGCGGGTGATGTCCCAGTTGTGATAGACGACCAAATTGACGTCCTGCAACGCTTCGGGGGTCAGGTGGGCGATGCGGGCGAAATCCTCTTCCCGCATCTGCAACGTCTTCACCGCCGGCCGCGGCCGCGACTCGCCACGCACGGGTGGAGGATCCTGCTGGATGTCCCGGATGTAGAAGTAGAACCGGTTCGGCATCCGAGCCCGGGTGGCCCGCCGCCCGTTGACGAACAACTGCTCAAAGTACCATTCGCCCGCGGCCACCTGGGGGACCTGCGTGGTCCACAGACCGTCTTCCGCCGGTTCCCAGCCGTCCAGGACCCGGCCGCCGGAGAAGACGGGTCTCGCCCCGGGCTCAGCCTGGTAGACGACCGGCGACTCGGGCGAACCGCTGTCCTGCGGTTCCAGCACCAACGGTTCGCGCAGTTCATAACGGCCATCCGCCACGTGAATCGTGACCGCTCCCTCGGCAGCCTCCCCGCGCCGCCATTCCCGCACCGCGTCCCGCGCACGATGCAGACTGGCAAACGGCGCTTCGGCCGTCCCCGCCGCCGAATCATCGCCCGCAGGCGACACGTAGAAATCCGCCGCCGGCGCCGCCGACACGATTCCCCAGATCAAACCAACGATCATCGCTTTCATGATAACCTCCTCCGAAAATGGATCGCCATCTCGCCCTTTCAATTCCGCGACACCTTTCTTAGTCCTCCTACACTTAGTCCTCCTACACTTAGTCCTCCTTGGATCCCCGGGCTGTTCGACTAAGTGTAAGCGACTAAGTGTAAGCGACTAAGTGGATTACAAGAAAAAAATCGTCGAGTTATTTTGACGCGACGCCAAAACGTTCCGGGCGGACCAACCGCTCGACGGGAACGACACCTACCGCACCCTGCCATCGCGGCAGCCCATTGGATCCCTGATTCCCTGCTCAATCGCGCAGGATCGCTTCCGCCGCGTTCCGACCGCAGGCCCCGATCACCCCGCCGCCCGGATGACTGGCCGCACCGCACAGGTACAAACCGCCAAGCGGGGTGCGATGATCGGCCCAACCGGGTGCCGGCCGCAGGAAAAACAAATGGTTCAAGTCCATCGCACCCTGCATGATGTGGCCGCCGGTCAAGCCGTATATCCGTTCCAAATCCGGAGGGCTGAGCACCTGACGATGCTCGATCGCCCCGGGCACATTCGGGGCGTAGCGAGCCAGTTGCGCAATACAACGGTCGCCGAACGCCTCCGTCTCGGTCTCCCAATCCGCCCCGTCCGCCAGCGTGTACGGAGCATACTGGACAAAAATCGACATGACGTGCTTGCCCGCCGGGGCCAGCGACGGATCCCCGGCCGAAGCCATCGTCATCTCCAAAACCGGTTCGCGGCTGGGGTTGCCGTACTTGGCATCGTCATACGCCCGTTCGATATAGTCCAAACTGGGACCGATGTGCATCGTGCCGTGGTGGTGCGGCGCGATCCCCTCCGACGGATCGGCGCGGAAACAGGGCGGTTCGGCCAGCGCCAGATTGACCTTGGCCGATGCCGAGTTGTAGTCGATGCGGTCGATCGCACGGAGGAAATCGGCCGGCAGCACGCCCGGTTCACACAGGCGGCGAAACGTCTGATGCGCGTCGATACTGGAGGCCACCACCGGGGCCTCGAATACCGAACCGTCCTCCAGCTGGACGCCCCGCACGCGACCCTGGTCCGTCAGGATCCGGACCACCGGCGCCTCGCGGTGGATCGTCACCTGCAATTCGTGGCAAACGCGTTCGAGCGCCTCGGCGAGCCCGCCCATGCCGCCTTGGACATAACCCCAGATGCCCCGGGCACCACCCGCCCTGCCCATCACATGGTGCAGCAGGACATAAGCCGTCCCCGGCGCCGAGGGCGGAGCGAACGCGCCGATGATCGCGTCCGTCGCCAGCGTCGCTCGCAATACCTCGCTCTCGAACCACCGCTCCAGAATCGGACGAGCCGCACCCGTCAACAACTCGATCGCCTCCGGTAAATCGGCCCCCAACTCGCCCGCCATCCGGTACAACGGCCAGCAGCGACCCAACTCGCGCAATCGCTCCGTCACCCCCCGCTTCCGCCAATCCTGAGGCAAGGGCAACGGGTTCGGGGCCGGCTTTTCCAGCATCGGCTCCAAAACCCGAGCCACCCGCTCCAGCATCGCCTCATATTCCGGAAAAGCCGTCGCGTCGCGCGCGCTGAATCGAGCGATCTGCCCGAGCGTCGCTTCCCGGTCCGAACCCATCAACAGCGACCGGCCGTCCGGCAACGGCGTGTAAGACGAAGGCTGCCGCGGCAGGATCTTCAGCTGGTGGTCTCCCAGACGCAGGTCGCTTATAATCTCCGGCAAGAACAAACTGATCACATAAGCCGCCGTCGAGACCCGGTAGCCCGGCCAGAGTTCCTCCGTCACGCTGCAGCCGCCCAACACCGGCCGCCGCTCCAATACCCCCACCGAACGACCGGCTCGAGCCAGATAGGCGGCCGCGATCAGACCGTTGTGCCCGCCACCAATCACCAGGCAGTCGTACTTTTGAAGTTGCCGCGCCATCTCGCCTCCCGTAGAAAACACGCGTGACCCATTGCCGACCGTGATTGTAGTCCATCGCACGGGGAACGAACAAGCATTCCCCCTTTCCCCTGCCCCCGAAAGGACTTCCAAAACCCCAACATGAACCAACGCCAGCGTGTCGAATTCATCCAACGCCGCCTGCAAGAACTGTACCCGCAAACCCCCATCCCCCTGCGGCACCAGGATCCCTACACCCTACTGATCGCGGTCGTGCTGAGTGCCCAAACGACCGATAAGAAAGTGAACCAAGTCACCCCCGCACTGTTCGCACTGGCCGACAATCCGGCCGACATGGCCGCTTTGCCGGTCGAGCAGATTCAGGCGGTGATTCGGCCGCTGGGGCTGGCCCCGCAGAAAGCGCGAGCGATCTCCGCCCTCTCCCAGCAGCTGATCGAGCGATTCGACGGACAGGTACCCGACAATTTCGAGGATCTCGAATCCCTATCAGGAGTGGGTCACAAAACGGCCAGTGTCGTGATGGTCCAAGCGTTCGGTCAACCCGCCTTTCCCGTCGACACCCACATCCATCGTCTGGCCCGGCGTTGGGGATTGAGTTCCGGCCGCAACGTCCAGCAGACGGAGCGGGATTTGAAGCGGCTGTTTCCGGTCGGCGCCTGGGCACGCCTGCACCTGCAGATCATTTTCTACGGGCGTGAACACTGTACCGCCCGCGGCTGCGACGGCGCCACCTGCGAAATCTGCCGAACCTGCTACCCCCGCCGCCGACCCATTCCAAAACCGAAGCGAAAACCCACCGGCGGACGCCCCTAGTAATCGACCCGTTCTAGGGTCTCCACCCCCCCCCACCGCGACATCGTCTTGGAAGCAGGCAGGAAAATGAGGCAAACGGTGCGGCCCACCGACCTCGGCATCCATGCGGATGATCATCCCGAAGCATCGGCTTCGTGCAAGCCTACCCGGTTCCCCGATCGCGGCTGCTCTGGAAATGGGATCGGAGTTGTCCGCGGGCTGTATGCTTCGGCGGAGCCAGCGACTAAAATCCGTATCTGAGACGGCAAGCTTTCCGCGGCCGTAGAAATCCCGTGAAATTGCGGGCAAAAGGGAGAGATTCGAAATGGCGAGGCAAGTTTGGGTGGTCTGGAAACAGATATTCGCGATGGTGGTGGTGTTATCCTCGGTCTCCAGGGCCGTAGCCGATGCGGGCAATG
>SLEY01000161.1 GCA_007124535.1 Planctomycetaceae bacterium | reverse complement strand
TCACCTCCCCTCCGGGGAGGTCGGACGCGGTAGCGGCCGGGTGGGGCGCGCCGTGTCCCCTGCGTTTTCTTCTCCTGGCCTGTGATTCGGAGCCTTCTCGCTCCTAAGCAACTCTCTGGCTTCGGGATGGGGCTCGCATGGGTTGGGCCGCAGGGTTTGTTTCAGGTTGGATACCATTGTTTATTCTTCGTCATACGACGGGTCCGTAGCGGGGGCCCAGTTCGGGGGCTAATTGGCGGCCGTAGGCGAGTAAGGCATCTCGATCTTGGGGTGTGAGCGGTTGGTAGGCTCGGGCGATTTCGATGTTCTCCAGAGCTTGTTCCAACGTGTAGGGGCCGACCACGGCACTGGCGACGCCTTCCAAGTCCAGGGCGTAGGCCATCGCGTGCGGCATACGTTCCGGTTCGGTCACGCAGCCCACTTGGGCGCGCCGGTGGTTCGGGAATCCGCCCTTGATCCCCACGTAGACCTTCATGGCCAGGGCGCCCACGTTTTGGCGGCGGCATTCGGGCAGCACCTGCCGCTCGAAATCGTAGATGTTCCGATCGGCGTAATTCATCACGCACATCACCACGTCGATTTGGCCGGTCTCCAGCAGGCGGAGGAAATTGCCGGGGCGATTATGGCCGGAGATCCCGATAAAACGGATGCGACCCGACGCCTTCTGCTTGACCAGATAGTCCAGCACGCCGTCGTCGCCCAGCACGCGATCGATGTTGCGGCTGCCGGCGCTATGGATATAGACCAGGTCCAGG
Organism: Planctomycetaceae bacterium; assembly: GCA_007124535.1. Taxonomy (GTDB): domain Bacteria; phylum Planctomycetota; class Planctomycetia; order Pirellulales; family Pirellulaceae; genus SLMF01. The sequence continues at coordinate 18,227 of SLEY01000161.1, read as the reverse complement.
TAATCGGTTTTCAGCAGCCGGAACGATTCGGCCAACGAGCGTTCGGCGGCGTCGGCCAGGTCGGTCGAGACCTTGGTGGCGACGAACAACCGGTCGCGGCGGGGGGGGATGACGTGGCCCAACGCCTCTTCGGAATTCCCGTAGATACGGGCCGTATCGATCAGGTTGACGCCGCGGTCCACGACGCGGTTGAAGATCTCGACCGCGTCTTCCAGGCCGACCGGTCCTTCGCCGATGGGCGCCGTTCCCAACCCCAGCACGGAGACTTCGGCGTTGGTGCGCCCCAGGGTCCGCGTTGGCAAGGGTTCGAGGTCATCGTGGGCGCCCGCCCCTCCGGCGGCCAGCAACCCGGCGCCGGCCAAAGTCGTATGCCGCAGGAATTCGCGGCGGTCGAAACGAGGGCAGCCGCCCGGTTCGGGGCTGCGGTCTTGGTGCGATAACGGGTCGCAGTGGCGATTCATGGAAGCATCTCCTGATCAAGGCGGAAATTCAGTTCTCGTTCATCTTGCCCAAGTGCGCCGGAGCGGTCAACCGGTTTTCCGCGCCAACTCGGCCTAAACGCCCCCTTGAGAGCGACTTGTCGTTCGGCTAACATGTTACCACAACAGGGTTCAACAACGCAGTTTGACGCTGGGGGTGCGATGAAACTAGCCGTATTGAAGGAAACGTTACCCGGAGAACGCCGCGTCGCGCTGGTGCCCGCCAATGTGACTCAGCTGGTCAAAGCCGGTTTCGAGGTGCTGGTCGAGGCGGGGGCGGGCGAGTCGGCGGGCTTCTCCGATGCCGCTTATCAAGACCGCGGCGCCCAGTTGGTCCCCCAGAAGAGCGAGGCTCGCGAGGCGGAGGTGCTGTTGCAAGTCCATTGCACGCAGGCCGACGGGGAGGCCGGCTCGACCGTTGCCCGAGCGGGTCAGGTGGTGATCGGAATGGGGGACCCGCTTGGAGCCCCCCAAGCGGTGCAGAAGATTGCCGAAACCGGAGCCACGTTATTTGCCTTAGAGCTGATTCCCCGGATCACTCGAGCCCAGAGTATGGACGTGTTGTCTTCGATGGCCTCGATTGCCGGTTATCGGGCGGTGCTGTTAGCCGCAGTGGAATTACCCAAGATGTTTCCGATGATGATGACGGCTGCCGGTACGTTGCGGCCGGCGCGGGTGTTTGTCATTGGTGCGGGGGTGGCTGGTTTGCAGGCGATCGCGACGGCCAAGCGGTTAGGCGCCGTGGTCCATGCTTACGATGTGCGGCCCGCGGTTCGCGAGCAGGTGGAAAGCTTGGGCGGGAAGTTCGTCGAGTTGGAGTTAGCGGCGGAGGAATCGGAAGACCAGGGCGGCTATGCTCGGGAGTTGGGTGAGGCGTTTTACCAGAAGCAGCGGGAATTGATGGCTCGGGTGGTGGCGGAAAGCGATGTGGTGGTCACCACCGCGGCGATTCCGGGCAAGCCGTCGCCCTTGTTGATCACGCAAGCGGCGGTGGAGGGCATGGCTCCGGGCAGTGTGATTGTGGATCTGGCTTCCGAGCGGGGGGGGAACTGTGAACCCAGCCAAGCGGATGCTCGGGTGGTTCATCAGGGGGTGGTTATTTTGGGACCGACCAACCTGCCGGCCGAGGTGCCGTTCCATGCCAGTCAGATGTACTCCAGCAATATCACCCGTTTTGTGTTGAATTTGGTGAAAGAGGGTGAGTTGGCGATCGATTTGCAAGACCCGATTGTCGCTGAAACCCTGGTCGCGCGGGACGGTCAGGTACCTCACCCGCGCCTTCGCTCGTTACTGGGACTCCCCGAGTTGCCGGCCGAACCGGCGACGGATGCGGACCCGCCGGAAGCGGAGTCCGAGACTTCGGAATCGTCCTGAATCGTTGCCTTTTTTTGTGAACGAAACGCCGACCATGCCAAGTTTTCAAACTGCGAGTCTCCTGCTGCTGGTCCTCGTCCTCGGGTTGCTTCCTGCGGGGGTGCTTCTGGCGGAATCTTCGTTGGACGCTCCGCCGGTGGCCGAGCCGACCGACGCGGGGCCGGAAGCCGATCCGGAGGGAGCCCGGGCCGCTGAGGAGCCGGAACCTGTTGAAGAAGCCGAGCCAGCCGCACCGCAGCCCGCGACCATTCCGAGTCCGGTTGCGGACACGCCGGCGGCCGAACGAAATGCACTGACCCCGCTGGTCGCCAGCTTGACCATCTTTGTCCTGGCGGTGTTTGTGGGGTTCGAAGTGATCACCAAGGTACCGCCCACCTTGCATACCCCGCTGATGTCCGGTTCGAACGCGATCAGCGGGATCACACTGGTCGGAGCCCTGGTCGCTGCGGGTGCAGGTCACGGCCACACGTGGGCCACGCTGTTGGGAACCGTCGCGGTGGCTCTGGCGACGGTCAATGTGGTGGGTGGGTTCCTGGTGACCCACCGCATGCTGCAGATGTTCCGCAAGAAGTAACACGCCATTTGCCAAGTCAAGGGAAGCCCCTACTGTGTATAGTTCTGTTATTGTTCCCCTGGTCTACTTGTTGGCAGCCGTTCTGTTCATCTTCGGGTTGAAGTTCATGGCGCATCCGCGGACGGCGGTGCGTGGGAATTTGTTCGGCGCCTTGGGCATGCTGCTGGCCGTGCTGATCACCCTGATCGACCTGGTGCGATTCGAGTTCATTGTGGGTGGGGTACTGGTTGGCGCCGTGGTCGGCGGTTTGCTGGCCGTCAAGATCCAGATGACGGCGATGCCACAGTTGGTGGGCTTGTTCAACGGATTCGGCGGGGGGGCGTCGGTGCTGGTGGCTGGCGCCTCGATGTTGGTGGTTGGTTCGGAGGTCGCGGCTTCGGAGGCTGGTGGCGGGCTTTACGTCATGTTGACCGCAACCGCCCTGTCCGGGCTGATCGGCGCCGTGACTTTCTGGGGCAGTCTGGTGGCGTTTGGCAAGCTTCAGGAGTTGGATTGGTTCCGGAAACCGTTTCACGTGCCGGCCCAGCAGCTGATCAACGCCCTGCTCTTGCTGGCCACCCTTGGGCTGGCGGTGTGGATGATCACCAGCGATTCCGAGATGGCTCGCGGTTGGCTGTACCTGGGAATCGTGTTACTGGCGTCCGTACTGGGGGTATTTTTGGTAAACCCGATCGGTGGCGCCGACATGCCGGTGGTGATTGCCTTGCTGAACTCCTATTCGGGATTGGCGGCGGCGGCGACCGGCTTTGTCATCGACAACAACGTGTTGATCATTGCCGGATCGCTGGTGGGCGCGTCGGGGATCATTCTGACGCAGATCATGTGCAAAGCGATGAATCGGTCGTTGGGCAACGTGCTGTTCGGCGTGCTGGATGCGGGCGGATTGGCCGGCAGTGCTGACGAGATGTACGCGACGGTCCGCAGCACCTCGGCGGACGATATCGCGATGCTCTTGGACGGAGCCCAGCGGGTGGTGTTCGTACCGGGATATGGCATGGCGGTCGCCCAGGCGCAGCATGCCGTCCGTGATCTGGGGCGGATGATTGAGGATCGGGGCGGGGTGGTCGAGTACGCGATCCATCCGGTGGCGGGGCGGATGCCGGGACATATGAATGTCCTTCTGGCGGAAGCCGATGTGGATTACGAGCAGCTGAAGGAGATGGACGAGATCAATCCCACGATGGGCACGGTGGATGTGGCGATCGTGTTGGGAGCCAACGACGTGGTGAATCCCCTGGCGCGAACCGACCCGGACAGCCCGATCGCCGGGATGCCGATCATCGATGTGGACAAAGCTCGCACGGTGATCATTATCAAGCGGAGTCTGAGTCCGGGATTTGCGGGGATTCCCAATCCGTTGTTTGCAGCCGACAATGCGATGATGTTCTTCGGCGATGGGCAGAAGGCCATTTTGGACATTGTCAGTGCGGTAAAGGAACTCTGAGTGGTATCAGGATGGGGCGAGTTGGAAGGGGATGCTGCGGTGGCCGAGCAGCGTCCCTGGACCGTCAGCCAGTTGACATCTCAAATCAAATCCACGCTGGAGGGCCGATTTCCCTCGGTATGGGTCACGGGCGAGTTATCGAATGTATCGCGTCCGCAGAGTGGTCACGTTTATTTGACGATGAAGGACGCGTCTGCCCAGATTCGGGCGGTGATTTGGCGGAGTGTGGCGAGCAAGCTGCCGTTCGATTTGAGCGATGGTTTGGAGGTGGTTTGCCGGGGCGAGATCGATGTCTATCCGCCTCGCGGTGCGTACCAGTTGATCATTCGGCGCGTGGAGCCGCTGGGCGAGGGCGCTTTGCAACTGGCGTTGCGCCAGTTGCAGAAGCGGTTATCGGCCGAGGGGTTATTCGATCCGCGGCACAAGCGACCGTTGCCTCGGTTTCCCCGGCGGATTGCGATCGTGACCAGTCCCAGTGGTGCGGCGATCCGTGATTTTTTAGAGGTTCTCCGGCGACGTTGGCGCGGGGTCCGGGTGTTGGTGATCCCGGCCCGGGTTCAAGGTGAGGGTGCGGCCGGGGATTTGGTTCGCGGGATCGATTGGGCCCATCAGTTGCCCGAGGCGCCGGACGTGCTGGTTGTCGCTCGAGGTGGGGGCAGCCTGGAGGATCTCTGGTGTTTTAATGACGAGGCGGTCGTGCGGGCCATTTTTGCCGCGACGATCCCCGTGGTTTCGGCGGTGGGGCACGAGATCGACGTCACCCTGTCCGATCTGGTTGCGGATCGCCGGGCCTTGACGCCCAGCGAGGCCGCCGAACTGGTAGCGCCTTCGTCGGAGGAACTGCGGGCCGGTCTGGACAGTCAACGGCAGCGATTATTGGCGGCGTTGCGTGGCCGGGCCCGCGAGCGGCGAACTCGGCTGGACGCCTTGGCCGCGCATCGCGTTTTTCGCAAGCCGTTTGCCGGGGTGCAGGAATGGGCCCGGCAGCTGGACGAACTCGATTTGCGAGCCCTGCGGGCCTTGCGGCACGCCACGGTCCATGCTCGCCAGCGGTTGACCGGGCTGACCGGCCGCTTGGAATCCCTCAGCCCGTTGGCGGTGCTTCAGCGCGGCTACAGTTTGACGCACCGTACAGACGAGGGGACCTTGGTCACGGATGCTTCTCAGGTGACCGCGGGCGACCGGCTCACCACGCGACTAGCAAGCGGTTCGGTGGTCAGCCGCGTCGAGCGGCATTCTTAGTTTGTATGGGTGGTTTGGTGACGGATGAGTACGGAAATGCCGCGACAGGAGGCCGGTTTCCCGCCTTCGGCGGACGTCTCGCACGTTTCGCCAGGGGCCTCGGTTTGCTATGTGACGGCAGCCGTGCTGATCTATGTGGGGCTGCTCTGCATTTTGGACATGAGTTGGCCGGCGGAAACGGGTGCGTCGATCTGGGAGTTGCAGGATTCGGCCCGTTTGAGCCATTGGTTGATCGCGCTGTTGGGCACGGGACTTCGCCAGTTTTTCCGTTACCTGCCGGTCGGGTTGCTGTTGTGGCTGGGGATCCGTTGGGGCCGTGGGGGATGGCCTGCGTCGCGGCGTGCGGTGCGTTTGCTTATCGAAGGAATCGAGGCGTTGGCGGCCTGGGCGATGACTTGTGCCTTGGCGGCCCTGGTGCTTGGTGCGGCCGTCGGAGGCATTCCCCCGGCGGTGTTGCTGGTGCTGCCTTCGCTGGGCGGCGCTCTGGGAATCCTGTTGGGCTGGGTGTGGCAGCGGAGTCGCCGCTCTCATCTGTGGCTGGTGCGGCAGATGATGTTGCTGGTGGTCGCGGGCATTTTGGGTCTGGCGGGCCTGATGCTGCTGGCTCTGGAAGGCGAGCCGTTGGATTATGAGCCACCCGAGGTGACTTCGGACCACCGGCGGCACTTGGTCGGCGTATTTCAGGCCAGCGAGTCGCCCGGGTCTCCGAGGCGGGATCTGCAACTGACCGACGACGAAGTCAACCTCCTGTTAGCTTGGGGGCTGATGCTCGGTTCGCCGGACCGGAAAGCGCGGATCACATTTGGCGAGGATCGTTCGTCCGTGGAAGCGTCGCTCGGGCTCCCTCTGGCTGGGCGTCGGGCCTATCTGAACGTGCGGGGATCGGGTTCGGTGGACTGGGAAGAGCGCGGGCGGTTGCGGGTGCGTTGGGACGGTTTGCAGATCGGGCGCCTGGCGATTCCGGCCTGGTTCTTGAATCGGCTGACGCCGCTGGTCGTGGGCCTGCTGCATCACGATCCGGACATGGGTCAGGTCTTGGAGGTCATCGAGGATTTTCAGATTGGCGCGGGGAGGGCGCGTTTGGTGATTCGCTCCAGTGAATTGACGCGGCGGGCGATCCCTTCGTTATTGGTCCGCATGGGTCAGCATCCGGAGGTCCGGGCGTCAACGGCGGCGCATTTCGCGCATTTGGCATCGGGGGAGGAATCGCGTCCTCCGGGCGATGCCGGCTTTGAAGCGACGATCCGGAGGGCCTTTCGTTTTGCGCAACAGCGTTCGGAGAAGAGCAGCGCGGTGGAGGAAAACCGGGCGGCCATTTATGCGCTGGCGATTATGTTGGGTCATCCGCGGATCGAGCAATTTGTCGGTCCGGTGACCAGTGCCTCGTCGTGGGCCGCGGCTCGGCGGGCTCCTGGCCGAGTAACCCTCCGCGGGCGTGCTGACTGGACCCAGCATTTTTGGGTGAGCGCCGCTTTGGCGGTGCTTTCGTCCGAGGCGGCGAGTGACGCGGTGGGATTGCTGAAAGAGGAATTGGATGCGGGGAAAGGGGGCAGTGGATTCTCGTTTTCCGATCTGCTGGCCGACCGGGCCGGCACCCTCTTTGGGCTGGCCGCGATCCATGAGGAAGCGGCTGCCCGGCGGATGCAGCAACGTCTGCTCGAGGCCTTCGATGTGGACGATCTCTTCCCGCCGGCGGTGGATCTTCCGGAGGGCATCCCGGACGCCGAGTTTCAGCGGGACTACGGTGGGGTAGGCGGCCCGGGCTACAACCGGGTGGTTGCCGAAATCGAGCGGCGGCTGAACCAGTGCGACGCCCTCCACCCCCATCGGCGCTGAATTGTGGGGAATTATTGGCGAAAAAACCGGTCCGGCAAGCTGCGCGGGATTGACATTGGCAGCCGGACATTCCCATGATAAGGTTCAGTGCATGGATTCTTTGGATTTGATTCCTGCCGTAGCCAAGATTCCCACCTGTTTTTGATTTCAGGTTCCTTCTGGGTTGTAAGTGGGCAACCCCGGGGGGACGCTCAGCACCAGGAGTTTTTTGATGAGTGAGAGAAACGTGGATTCGCGTCGTGGTTTTTTGAAGACGTCCACTGCGGCGGTCGCCGGCAGTGCCTTGGCGGGCGGTTTGAACTTGGGGTCCGCCCGCATGGCCCATGCTCAGGGCAGTGACCAGCTGAAGTTCGGGCTGATTGGTTGTGGCGGTCGGGGCAACGGGGCCATCAACGACATCATGCGGGCCAGCGATTCCGTACGTTTGGTCGCGATCTCCGACGCTTTCGAGAATCGGGTCGAAGGGACGGCGCGCCGCTGGCGAGACCATGGCGATTTCAAAGATCGGGTGGACCTGCCTGACGAGCGGGTCTTCAGCGGTTTGGATGCGCACAAGCAGTTGCTGGAGACCGACTGTGACATCGTGTTGAACGCCAGCCCCCCCGGCTTCCGCCCGCAGCAGTATGCCGATTCGATCCGGGCCGGCAAACATGTGTTCATGGAAAAACCCTGCTGTGTCGACGCCCCGGGCTACAAGATCCTGGTCGAAGCCAACAAGATGGCGGACGAGAAAGGTTTGAAGGTCGTGGTCGGCTTCCAACGGAGGCACCAGCGGAGCTACGTCGAGACCATGAAACGGATCCACGACGGGGCGCTGGGACGGCTGACCTTGTTGCGCGGTTACTGGAACGGCGGCGGCATCTGGATCCGCCGGCGTGAACCCACCATGACGGAGATGGAATACCAGGTGCATAACTGGTACCACTTCTGCTGGCTCAGCGGAGACAACATCTGCGAGCAGCACGTTCATAACCTGGACATCTGCAATTGGGCCATGGATGCCCACCCGGTCGAAGCCAACGGCATGGGTGGATGTATTGTACGCTACGAAGGTGGCAACCGCGGCGTGGGCCAGATTTTCGATTGCCACTTCGTCGAATTCACCTACCCCGATGGCACCAAGATGTACAGCCAGTGCCGCCACATCCCCGGTTGCTGGAACAATGTGTCCGAGTCGATCGAGGGTGTGCTGGGAACTTCGAACGCCAACGGTCGCATTACCGGCGAGAACGAGTGGCGGTTCTCGGGTGACAACCCCAACGCCATGATCCAGGAGCATCGCGAACTGGTCCAATCCATCCAGGAAGACCGCGAGCACAACGAGGGCTGGTACGGAGCGACCAGCAGCATGACCGCGGTTCTCGGCCGCATGGCCACCTATTCCGGGCGGATCGTTCGTTGGGACGAGGCGGTCGAGAAGGGGGAGAGCGAGTTCCCGGAAAACCTGGCTTGGGATGCTCCGGCGCCGGTCGAGCACGACGAGCACGGCGACTACCCGATCCCGGTTCCCGGCCGCACCGATCCGTATGCCGTCTGACCCGGGTTTTCTGACCTGTACGTCGTTTCCTGACGCCCGGCTGCCTGCCAGCCGGGCGTTTTGTCGTTGACTCGCCGCCCTTTTTTTTGGCGGGTTCGTTTTCTGACCCGGACCGCGGATTTCTGCGAAGTCCGACCGGGATTTGCGGGGAGTTGCTCGATGATCACGCTGGAACGTTTGCAGACCCTGCTGCACACTTTCTCGAAGCTGTCGGTCGGTCTGGTCGGGGATCTGTTCCTGGACCGTTATCTGCACATCGCCCCTGACGTGTGCGAGTACTCGCGGGAGACCGGGCGGGAAGCCTACCAGGTGGCCCGGATCCGCAACCAGCCCGGAGCGTTGGGAACCGTATTGAGCAACTTGCTGGCCCTCGGCGCCGGACACGTGCTGCCGGTGTCGGTGATCGGCCGGGATGGGCATGGGGACGATTTGTTGCGCGAGCTGGAGGCCCAGGCGGTGGACACCAGCCACGTGTTGCGCTCGAGCGAACGTTGGACGCCCACGTACATCAAGCCGCTAATTCCCGATTCAGGGGGTACGCTCGTCGAGTTAAATCGGCTGGATGTTCGCACGCGGAAACCGCTGTCTCCGGAAACGCGGGGGATCCTGTGTGATCGGGTACGGCAGGTTTTTCTGGAAACCGACGGGCTGATTGTGCTGGACCAGATCGACGAGCCCAACGAGGGGGTGGTCCACGATCAGGTTCGCGCCGGTTTGAAATCTCTGGCGCCAACCCAGCCGGACAAGTTGATTTTTGTGGACAGTCGGCGGGGGTTGGGCCGTTTCGATTTCGGCCTGCTCAAAGGCAACCAGGACGAGATTTTGGAGGCGGCGCCCGGCGAAAGCGAGTTACGGCGAGCGGCCGGGCACTTGGCCGACCGAACCGCTCGGCCCGTGTTCTGCACCCGGGGCGCCGCCGGGATCCTGATCGTCTATCCCGGCGGCACTCAGGAACCGGCGCCCGCCTGCCCGGTCTCCGGTCCGCTGGATATCGTCGGAGCCGGAGACAGCGCGACTAGCGGGATCGTGTTGGCGTTGTTGGCCGGCGCCTCGCCGCTGGAAGCAGCCATCCTGGGCAATCTGGTCGCTTCGATCACCGTCCAGCAACTCGGGACGACCGGTACGGCCAGCGTGCCGCAAGTACTGGACCGCTGGCACGAGATGTGCCGTTAGTGCGGGATCAGGTCTCCAAGATGCGGGCCAGGCGATGGAAATCGCTGTCCGGCTCGATATGCCGCACCATGGTGACCAGCGTCTGCGGGTCGACCAATTTTTCGAATTCGACGAAGATCAGTTCCATCTGACCGGCAATGGACACCATCACCCCGTTGCGATGCTCTTCGGCCAGGGCTCGGTAGGCGCCGAAGCCCAATTGGCTGCCCATGATCGCATCAAAGGCGGTGGGCTGGGCACAACGGGCTTCATACCCCAATTGCAGGCCCTTGAACAACCGTTGCTTTCCGGTGGCCTTCTCATATCGCTCGGCCAGCAATCTGCACATCAAATCGTACAGCTGGATCTGCGAAATCTTGATGTGCCCATGATCGTCCCGTGGCACGCCTTCCAGGTACTCGGAGGGCAGCAGCGTGACCAAGCCTTCGGCCAGGACCAGGACGCCATACTCCTTGCCTTCCTTTTCCCGGGCCAGAATCGTGCTCATGATGCGGTCCAGGACCTTTTCGCCGTCCATGATCCGCCGCGTTTCCGACTTGCCGGTCTCCTCATTGACGGTCGTTTCGGTGGTCTGGAGTTCGCCCGCGATATCTTCGACGCTGAGCACCAAGCTGGCTTCGCCAGCGATTGCGGCGCCGTAGGACAGCCAACCTGCGCTGCGTCCCATGCACTCGGCCACAAAATAGGCCCGGTTGGCCTCAGCGTCGTACAGCAGGTTGCGGAGTTCGGTCGCCAGATTGTCCACGGCGGTGAAGTAACCGAAGGTGAAATCGATCCCGCAGTAATCGTTATCGATCGTTTTCGGCAGGTGGACGACGGGGATCCGCGGGGCGTCCGTGGGCAACTGGTCCTGAAACAGCTTCAATTTGTTCGCCGTTTTCAGCGTGTCATCGCCCCCGATGGAGACCAGGGCATCCACTCCCAGCGAGCGCAGGGCGTCGTAGGTCTGGCGCAAGGGCGCCGATTTGGCCGCATCGGTCAGGTCGGCGAGCGAGGTGACTTTCTTTCCGGGGTTGGTTCGTGCCGTTCCGATCATGATCCCTTGGGCGTTCCGTTTTCGGCGCACGGCGGCCAGATCCAAATTCACGTAGTGCTGGCCTTCGACCAGGGGGGACTCGGGGCCAAATGCTTCGAACGCGGAATAGCCGTGCTGGATCCCGACGACTTCAATCCCGTTCCGCAGAAAAGCGAGGGCGGCCGACGAGATGACCGCGTTGGCGGCCGGCGCCGGGCCCCCGGCAAACAAAATGGCGACTTTGCGCGGCGTTGAACTGACTTCTGCCATGAGTATCTTTCCATAAACGAAGGGTTGTCTAATGTGGGGGCCGATTCGGGCTCCCGAGACCGTGCCGGCGAAAGCGGTGATCGAAATCGCCGACTCCGAAATGCCAAGTTACAACTCGAGGAACTCTTCCAAGGCCTCGCGCATCACGCCCAGATCGGGTTCCCGTCCGGTCCAGATCCGGAAGGCGGCCGCCGCCTCATCCACCATCATGCCCAAACCCTCCAGCACCCGGCAGCCCCTCTCCTGGGCGTCGCGGATCAAGCGGGTTCGGGGCGGATTGACCACCGCATCGGCGACCACCATATCCGGTCGGAGGGCGCCGCGATCCAGAGGCAAGCGGGCTTCCTCATCACCCCTTCCAATTGTAGTCGCATTCACCACAATTTTGGCGTTCTCTTCTGGCGCATAGTCCGTACTGAGATGGACCAGACGTGCGGGGACGTGCAGTTGGTCGTTCAGCAGGTTCACAAGTTGCTGGCCGGTTTCGGCGGAGCGGTTGACGACCACCAATTCAGCGACGCCTGCCTGAGCCAATTCGACGGCAAAAGCCCGCGCGGTACTTCCCGCGCCGAAAACCACCACCTGAGCGTCTTGCAATTCGACCAGCATTTTCAGGGGATTCAGCAAGCCCTTCCCGCGGAGATTCTCGCCGATCAGAAGACCCTTCTCTTGGTAGATGCAGTTCACCGATTCCAAGAGTCGAGCGTTATCCGAGAGCTGATCAAGGTAGGGGATGGCCGCCTGTTCATGGGGTGGGGCAAGATTGCCCCCGCGAAATCCCATCGCGCGCATGCCCTGCATTGCCGCCTCCAAATCCTCTGGGGCCACCTCCAATGTCAGATAGCGCCAGTCCAAACCCGCGGCGGTAAACGCATTTTCCATGACAAACTGCGTCGGGTTGCCAGCGACGGGTTGCCCCAGACAACAGACAATCGCTTGTATCGGCGCTTCGGGCACGGCAAAAAACCTCCGGGACGATGACCGAGAGAACGGGCAACGAGAAAACGTTCCAGTGCCTATTGTGCTTTCAATCGCCCCGGGTTGCAATGGAGGGACCTTTCTGAGGGGTCTGGAAAGGGCGGACGGATGGTCAGGCGGTGGAATTCGGGAAATAAACCCCTCCGTTGCGCCGTTTTTTGACGATTCGGGTAGGAAATCCTAAGGTTCGGACTGCAGAACCCTTGTCCAAGCCACCGTAGGGTTGGAAAATAGGGATGGGCCGTCCTAGTCGCTGCCCAGGAACAGGGATGCTATAATTCAGATAATCTTTTTGCCGCGAATCGTCTTCGCACGTCTGACGCGAGACATCGAAAACCTATGTCGACCAAGCTGGCCACCGCATTTTTGGATCGAGTTCAGCGCAGTGGACTTGTCGCTCCGAGCGAAATGCCCCAAGTCCGGCAGACGCTTGAGGACGGTGGGGTCGATTGGGACGATCCGCAGGCGATTGCCGGGGCTTTGGTGGCGAGCGACGTGCTGACGCGATGGCAGGCCGACAAGGTCTTGGAAGGCAAGCACAAAGGCTTCTTCATCGGTTCGTACCGCCTGCTGCGCCCCCTGGGTCGAGGGGGCATGGGGGCGGTTTTTCTGGCCCGGCACGAAATGATGCGACGCCAATGCGCCATCAAAGTCCTTCCCCATTCGCAGATCAAGGAGGGGTCGTCGGTCCTGAAACGTTTTTACGTCGAGGCCCAGGCGGTGGCGGCCCTGGACCATCCGAACATCGTTCGCGCCTATGACGTCAACCGGGAAACCAAGGACGGTAAAGAAGTCCATTATTTGGTCATGGAGTTCGTCGAGGGCCGAGATTTGCAGAATTTGGTCCAGGAGCGGGGGCCGCTCGACTTTGTGACGGCCGCCGAATACCTGCGGCAAACTGCCCACGGCCTCAGTCACGCCCATCAAAACGGACTGGTTCATCGGGATATCAAACCAGCAAACCTGTTAATCGACAACAACGGAGTGGTCAAGATCCTGGACCTGGGACTCGCCCGCTTCTTCGATGATGGCGAGTCCGCCTCGCTGACCACCGATCATAACGAAACGGTCCTGGGAACCGCCGATTACCTCTCCCCCGAACAGGCACTGAACAGCCACACGGTGGATCATCGCACCGATATCTACAGCCTCGGCTGCACCGCCTACTATATGCTGACCGGGCACGGCCCCTTCCCCGAGGGGTCGGTGGCCCAGCGGTTGATCGCGCATCAGGTAAAGACCCCCAAACCGATTGGCGAAGAACGTAGGAATTCCCCCCGGGATCTAATCGCGATCATCGACAAAATGATGGCGAAGAACCCGGCCGATCGCTATGCGACCAGCGAAGAACTGTCCGCCGTCCTGTCCAAGTGGCTGATCGAACATGGCGATGACGACTGGAAACGCCAGCATTCGGAGGTTTTGGCGGATAAGGCCGTGATGTCGCTGCTTTCCCGCGGCGAGCCCACCCGCGCCATGGCCTCGCCGATGAGCGAAACCGAGTTGGAACTGGCCCCGTTGGAAGACGACGAGGTCGACGAACAGGATCAGGACTTGGCGCCGCCGCAGGCGCCCGGCCACGTGACCACGGACCGATCCGAGAGGCGGCCCCCCAGCGATCCGGGGGCCCCGAGTCCTGGAAAGCCGCATCGCAAGCAGGGTGCGCACGGCAGTGCCGCGAAATCCCCGGAACGCACCTTGCCGCCCAATGACTCGCGACCACCCGATGACCCCTGGCAACAGGACGAACTGTTCCCTTCCACAGAGGCGTCTGATACCCAGGCATCCGATTTAGAAGAACTGAACCAAGGTCAACTGGACTCGTTCGATCAATCGGCCTTGCCGGAAGATCCTCCCGCCGACGATCCGCTGGGTGTCATGGACAGCTCGCTCCAAAGCGTGGTTTTAAGCAGTGGCTCCTCTGGCTCGCACAGTCACCGCCGATCTGCCGCCCAACCGTCCAAGAACAGCTGGTTTGCCAACAACCCGATTCTCTTGCCCATTTTGATCGGGGGAGCGGGGGGGTTGCTGGTGGTTTTACTGCTGCTGGCGCTGGTATTCATGTCCAGTCGGCCGACGTCTTTCGACCTGGATGCCCAGCCGTCTCTTGGGGAGATCGCCGTCAGGGAGGAGGCCCCTCCGGAACCGGCGCCTCCCCGCGACGTCGCCGAACCGGGGACGGACGTTTCCCGGGCTCCGGAGGAGCGCTTGGTTGCCGATCCGCAGGAGGAAGAGGAAGAGGCGAAGCCGGAGCCCGAACCGGATCGTGAGGCGCCATCGCCGGACGAGTCTCCCGAGACACCGCGTCCCGAGGAGGAGCCGTCCGAGGCAAGGGAACCGGAAAGCCTCCCGGGATCGGAGGACGATGCGGAACCCGATGACCCGGCGGTCGAAGAGGAGCCGTCGCCCGTCGTGGACATTGTGACGCACGAAGACCCCGACGGTCAGGAGCCGGACGAATCGGCGGTCTCGGATGAGGAAACTGCGGCTCCAGCGGTCGAGCCCCGGGACCCCCAGCACGTGTTGGCCAGCATGGACAGGTTGCGGGTGGATCTCCGTGGTGGCCCGGGCCGGGCCAAACTGCCACCCGACTTCCTGCAGTTCCTGCAAACACTCCATGCGGCCATTCAACGCATCACTTATGACACGGTGCAAGGGATGGGCTTGGAGTTGGACCCGGAAGCCCCCGTTTTACTGGCGCTGGAATTGGTCATTGATTTTTCGCCAGAAGCCGTGGTGGTCCAGTTGCAAGGCGAGTTGCTCCTGGAGGAGGGCGACGACGATCAAGACGTCCCGGGCCTCCAGTTATGGTCGGACGAAAAAGAACTGGCACGCGTCTCGGGACGCTTTAACCGCACGGTGCAGAACCGTCTGGCCCGCGAGAACCTCCAGCGCTTCATGAACGATTTTCAACGCCACTTGACGGAAACCCGAGAACAAACGCGTGCCGCTGGCGACTAGTGCCGAGAATCGCCATTGATCGCGCTCAAAGCCGAAAGCTGCTTGGTGCGCGTCCCCGTAGGTTGGGCGTTCCTCCCCGACGGACCTATTGCAGTAACTGCTTGATCTCTTCGACGGTGGGCACCTTGCCCACGATCTTGACCTCACCGTCCACAGCCAGAGCAGGGGTTATCATCGCGCCCATGCCGGTGATGACGTTGATATCTTCGACCTTTTCAATCAAGGCTTCTACACCCGCTTCACGCGTCGCCGCCTCGGCGTTCTCCTTGACTTTCGCGCACTTCGCACATCCGGTTCCCAAGACCTGGATCAGTTTCATGGTTTGCACTGCTCTTCTTCACAGGGATCACGAGGAATTTCCGCTTGCCGCATTCTCATGCGACCCGCACGCCGCGCCCGGCGCCGCAGGAAACTGCGCCTGGCATTTTGCAATTTAGCCAAATCTGGAAATGTGTCAACCGCCAAGGCTTCGCTGCGCGACGAATGCCCACGACCCACCTCCCCATGCGAAAGGGGAAATGTTCATTCGTTACAAGCCGTAGAGTCCATGAAATGCCACAATCCGGCCGACGAGCCCGAGTTTTTCTGCGCCACCGCTCCGTTACCGTCCTTGAATCCTTCGCCGCCGCAAGTCATATTGCCAAGATGCGTTGCGGGCATCGGGACTGCGGTGCTCTCAGTTCGTCCCGCCGCCCGCCGATCTCAACCTTCGATCGACACTCAACCAACCCCCTAACGGGGCCGACTGTGGAAGGAGATTTCTGATGGGCTCGGGCCTGTTGCTCTCGCTGAGTTTGCTGTGTTCCCTCCCAACGTCGGACCCGAGCGACCCTTCGGCGGGTGGTTATGATCCCGATGACCAAGTGAAGTTGCTCCAATACATTCGGGCGGCCGATCGCCAAGCATGGGCGGCGGAGCCCTGCTATCGTGTCGCGGAGCATTTACTTCAGATGGGGGATTCTTCCGAGGCGATTCGCTGGGTGAACCGGGCGGAACAGCGCGAGCGGCGAGCCCAATCGGTCACTTGGCGACCGGCGTGGTATCGGGCACGGGCCTTGCTGCTGGCGGACCAACCGCAGCGGGCGGTGGAGGAGCTGAATCGGGCGCTGGCGCTGGCGACCCCGGTGGCGATTCCCCGGCCACCGGGGCTGGCGCCGCCTCGAGTGCCTCGCGGTTCGGCCGGCGATCTGCACTCGTTGCGGACGGCCCGTGTCGAGGCGGTGGTCCGAATCGCCGAGGAACTCGAGGCTCGCCTGGAACGTATCGAAACCCGGCTGGAGATCCACCGCGAGGACAGCGAAACCGCAGCGAACCGGGTTTTCGAATTGACCCGCGATATCGATGCTTTGGACGCTGCGGACGAAGCGGATCTGACGCCTGAGGAACTGGCGGAGCGCTCGATTCTGCGCCTCCGCATGATCGAGGAGCGGGAACGTTATCGCCGAAATCAAGAGGCGGCGCGGCGCGCCGAACTGGAAGAACTGGCCGCGCGCGTCGAAGTGGAACGGTTGATGCGTGACGAACCCGCCCGGTTGGAGTGGGCTCGCAAGGAAATCGCGCGCTTGCTGCGCGAGAATCCGGACAATCAAGTCGCACGCCGCTACCAGCAGATCGTCCGCGAACGACTGGCCGACTGGGAGGACGATCACGAGCCGGTTTCGAACTCCAAACGCTCGACCAGCAACTGAACCTGCCGTTCCAGCTGGGGCAGCGCGTCGGCGGGCACGGCACAATCCAGATCGTCAATGTGCCAGTACTCGACCTGGTCTGCCCAGGAGCCGAATTGTGTGACCATTTCTCGGCGGTGCTCTTGTTCCTTGACCGCCACCACCAAATGCGCCTGTTTTAGGTCGGAACCCTTCAAGGGGAGGGGGTTGCGTGGGGCCGGCTCGAACGGGATCCCCCGCTCCTGTAACGCTTCCACGGTGAAATGGGACATTTCCGTCAGCCCCTCCCACAATCCGACCAGCAGACCCCGCGAGTCGGCTCGCCAGGGCAGATTCCGTTGGCTGGCCAGCCAATTGAACAGATGTTCGGCAAAACGGCTGCGATAGTAATTCGCAGAACAAAGAAAAAGCACGTTTCTCACAGCAGTTCCGACACTTCGAGACACCGAAAGGCACCCCCCGATTGGCAAAAGCTCCAGGGAGCGCCGAAACCCGGACATTCCGCCTTTCCAAAGGCCGTTGGAGAGGTCACTCCGGTACGATTCTCGCAAATCTGGCAGACCTGGCAAGGTGCCGCATCTCAGAAGCCAGCCGGTAATTCTCCGTCGCCGGTCGGTTCGCCCGCGGTCAGCCAAGCGAGGTTGAAGCGGGCCACATGTCCCCCGCCACGGCCTTCGTAAAGCAGGTAGATCCAGCCTTCGCTGGCCGTATCCGGCCGGCCCACCGACAAGGAGGAATAGGCGAACCGTCCTTCTTCGATCCGCCGTTTGACGGGCCAGGTTTTACCGCCATCGAAACTGGCCCAGACGGTGCCGCGGGAACGGCCGCTGGGCGATTCGATGTTGCTGAAGACCAGGATATCCTGGTCTCGGACGGGCAACCGGACCAAGCCGGCCATCAGGCCGTAGTCGCGGTCTTGATCTCCGTCCGGCAGGACGTCGCTGACCGTCAGGTCCTCCCAGGTTCGCCCGCCATCGTCGCTCCAGGCGATATGGCGTCGCCGCGGATTTCGCCCGTCGGTGGAGAGGTGGCGGCGCGAATTGTAGTAGATTCGCCCGCTGGCCAGTTCGGCCAATGTGGCTTCACCCGTTCCATAGGCGGGAAAGGGGGAACTGGTATGCCAGGTGGCGCCGCCATCGTCGCTGTAGATTGCGTTCGTGTAGTGCCCGGGCCAGAACTGGCGAGCGTTGCCGCCGGCGTAGGAGCGTGCCGGCCTCAGCAGTCGTCCGGCATGCTCGCCGTGCCGCAAGGTGATGCCGGCCTCATTCATGTGCATCGAGGGCACGTTGTCTTTTTCGTCGGGATGAATGACCACGTCCTGTTCCTGCCAGGTGCGGCCGTCGTCTGAACTGCGGTACACGGTGAGCGGCGCTGGCGGATGCCCGTCTTCGACAAAGACCAGCACGTTCCCGCGATTTTCGTCCACCAGGGCTCCCCCGCCATGAAAACCGGGTTCGGCAACGGTAATTTCGGGGCCCCAGGTCTCTCCACCGTCTTGGCTACGGCGAACGCGGTAGCTGTTGCGCCCCCAAGTGGCGATGACCGTGCCTTCGGTAGTCACCACCATGTTGGGAAAGCGTTCGCCGGAAAACACCTGCTGGACTTCCAAGCGAGGTTCTCCCAGAAACGGCTCCAGCGCGCCCTCGACCGGCTTGCCCGCGGCAGTGGTCGATCCGG
>SLEY01000351.1 GCA_007124535.1 Planctomycetaceae bacterium | reverse complement strand
TCGGGAGCTGCCATGAACTCAAACCCTGCTGCCGGAATCGGAACTCAACTGATATTATGGTACACTCGCAGTTCGAAAGTGAAGAGGGCGACGTCATGGCGGATGGCGTTGGGGGGGACCGGGCAAGCGGAGTTGGAGAGCGAGCGGATGATGGGCAAGGATTTCAGTCAGATCGAATGGGATGAACGGGTCGAAGACGATTGCCGCCAGATTATCCGGCTGGCGGTTCGCGAGGATCTGGACCGGCAATACGATTGGACCAGCATGGCTTTGGCGGGCGCCGATGCCAGTGGTCGGGCGGCCGTAGTGGCCCGGGGCGACGGCGTGTTGGCCGGAGTCCGTGCCGGCGCGCTGGTACTGGACGAGATGGAGATCGATGCCTGCTGGGAGCCCTTGGTTCAGGATGGCGGGGCGATCGTGGCGGGTCAGACGCTGGTGGCTTTTGAAGGCCGGATCCGTGACATGCTGGCGGCCGAACGTTTGTTGTTGAACATGATCGGCCGTCTGTCGGGTATCGCCAGTTGGACCGCGCGCTACGTATCGGCGATGGGTGGCGCCGGGGCCCGGCTATACGACACGCGCAAGACGACGCCTGGTTGGCGGCGTCTGGAGAAGTACGCGGTTCGTTGCGGTGGCGGCATGAACCACCGTACGGGTCTGTTCGACGCCATGTTGATCAAGGACAATCATTTGGCCCTGGCCGGTTTGGTGCCTGGCGAGGCGGTGCGGCGGGCCCGGGATTTTCTGGCCCAATTGGAGTGGGACGGGGTGCGGCCCGACTTGATCGTGGAGGTCGAGGTGGACACGCTGGAGCAATTGGATGACGTGCTTTCGGCTGAGCCCGATATTGTTTTGTTGGACAACATGACTTTGGAACAGTTGCGGCGGGCGGTCGCCCTGCGCGACGCCTCCCGGGCGGGGGTGCAACTGGAAGCGTCGGGGGGGATCACTTTGGAGACGATTCGTGCGATTGCCGAAACGGGGGTCGAGCGGATCAGTGTCGGCGCGTTGACGCATTCGGCCACGGCTCTGGATGTCGGTTTGGACTGGACGCGTTCCTGACGAGTCGAACGCCGATTTTGTGGGTCCTGCCGGTTTTTCGTGCGGGTCGGTTTGACGGCTGTTGCGAGGGAGACTCTTATTGCCATGCCCGAATCGCCATCGAAGATCGAACAGCTGGAGCAGCGTTTGCGGGCTCAGTACAACGAGCTGGCGGAGTTGGCGGGTTCCTTGGCCCACGAGATCAAGAATCCGTTATCCGTGATCCGGATGAATATGGATCTGTTAGCCGAGGATTTCCAAGCGGCGGCGACGCCGGCGGAACGGCGCGGGTTGGCCAAGATCCAGACCGTGCAGAAGCAATGCAGCCGTCTGGAGAACTTGCTGCGGGATTTCCTGAAGTTCGCCCGCCTCCGCGATTTGGAGCTGTTGCCCGGATGCCTGAACGAGATTGTGGAACGGGTGCTGGACATGTTTGCACCCCAGATGCGCGAGCAGGATGTCGAGTGCTTTCGCTATCTCGATCCGGCTTTGCCGAGTATCAAGCTGGACGAACAGACCCTGCATGCCGCTTTGCTGAATCTGGTGAAGAACAGTCTGGAGGCGATGCCGGGGGGTGGCCAGTTGCTGGTGCGGACGCGGATCACGCGCAGCGGGGTGGCTCTGGATTTGATCGATACCGGCTGCGGGATGGACAACCGGACGGCCATGATGATGTTCGATGCGTTTTTTTCCACCAAGCATCAGGGTTCCGGTTTGGGTTTACCCACTGCCCAGAAGATCATCGAAGCCCACGGGGGGCGGATCAGTGTGGAGAGCGAAATCGGGCACGGGACGCAGTTCACGATCGAATTCCCGCAGCCGGCCCGCATCCGCTGAGCTGGTGTCCGGGGGTGCGGGCACGCGGCGTGCGGCGACTGGAACGTCATCGGCGCATTCGCGCGGTTCAGCATGTGGCGAACGAGGCCATTTTGGCTCAAGCTGGCACGGCGAGGAACCGGGACGGCCGCGACGAACGCGACCGTTGTTATTTTGGGAGTGAGGAATCAGGGGGCGGCGCGGAGCCGGATCGTGTGGGGACGATCGCCCGTGACGGGAACGTTGTACGTGCGGCTCCACTGTCCGGCGAGGGGGTCATAGTCAGTCTGCCAGAAATCGTTGCCGTGAACGCTCTGGTCGAGAGGCTGGTCGTCCAGAGACAACGTGTACCCGCGTGGCGAGGTCAGACCGTTGAAGGTGATCGGCACGAAGCCCAGTCCGCCGGTTAGCGTGAATTCGGCGGCGCCGTCCGCGGTGCGGATCGCGATGGCCGGGTATCGGGCTTCCAGCGTGCCGACGCTCGCTTCGACGCACCGGTCGTTCCCGACGGCTTCGCGATGGACCATGCGCCAGGTGTTCTGGTGCTGGCGCAGCGCGTCGCGCAATGACTCGTTGGGGCCGTAATAGTCCTCGGCCCGTTTCGGAATGACCAGATGCTCGATCGTGGCTTCGACGAAATCGCCGGGTTCCAGGCGCGTCAGGCCCGGGGGCGGCAGGATGTCCAGTGTCGAGGTGTCGACGCCCCGGGCGCGCGCACCGCGTTCGGCGACCCAGGCCGCGGCCTGCTTGCCGCCCAGCCGAGCCTTCCAGCCACGGATCACGATCCCTCGGTTTGCCCAGGAGCCACGGTCCTCGGCAGCGCGCCGCGGAACCGCTTCGTGCAGCGATATCCAAGGGACGCGGCCGGTGCATTCCAGCGGCTCGGTCCGATAGCGTTCCCCTCCCCACTGCGTATCCCATTCCCGCAACAGGCCCGCTTCGTTGCCCAATGCCATCTTGCGCTCGCCGGTATAGCTGTACGTATCGGCGCCGATCTGGAAAATCGCCAGACGTGAGAAGTCGGTCGGCTGATGGACGTCCATCCGCAATCGGTACACGCCGCGAACGATGTCGTCGGTTCGGGCAAGGCTCATCGTGGTCGAATGCTCGATGGTGTCGCCGATCCGCCCCGCGTAGGTCACCTCGGTCAGGCACGGGCCATAGCGCTGGTAAGCCGTACGCATCCGCACGGGCCACACGCGTTGGCCTTCCAAGTCGAACAGCCGGAAACAGTCGCCGCCACCGACGTTATGCGTCCAGTGCCAGGACTGGCCGGCATGCATCGAACGCACCATCAGCGGGCGGACATCCAGGATCAGCGCCTGGGCCTGAGCCTGGTCCGGCTCGAAGCAGATGCTCTCGCCCCACGCACCTAGCGCGCTCTGGTCCCAGAGCTGGTTGCTGCCCCAGCCGATCAGGCAGAGCTGAGCGTGCGACGCGGCCGGCGCCCCGCCCCAGTGCCCGTAGGCAATCGTCAACTCGAAGTCGATTTCGGTCTGCGGCGGCAGGCGCACCAGCGAATACCCGTGGAACCACGTGCCGGCATACACGCCCCCCGCCGGCCGATGGTGCCAGTTCTTGCTGAGTTGGACAGGGATCCCGGTCGGGTTCCCCTCGGCATCGCGAAGCACGGCGGACATGCCCGTGATGGGCGAACCGATGCGCTGCCGGATGCCGCCGCCGGTCTTCCGGAACAGCAGCCGAACCGGTTGTTCGTGTTCGGTCGGGTTGGACAGCCGGATCCCGACACGCTCGATGGCATCGTTCTGACGCTCATGCGGCTCGCCCGGCGGCACTTGAGGAACCACGCCATCCAGGTCCACCCGATGCCAGCCGCGCGCCGGGTCGTAATCGACCGACCGCGGATCGTTACCCGGCAACTCGGCGGCTGCGACCGTCACCGGAGGTTCGCCCGCTCCGGTTCGAAAAGCGACCGGATCGAACGCGAGCGATACTTCCTGCCAGTCCTCGTTGCTCCAGGTCTGGCCCTCGGCAAGCTGCCAGCATGCGTCCAGCGTTCCGGCCGATGCGGCCAGACGAATTGCCATCGAAGCATCCTCCCAGCGTTGGCCGGGACGCACATCCGAGGCGCGACCGTCGTCCTGGAAACTCCACGCGCGCACCGGCTTCAGCTCGGGGGATGCCGATTCGGGCCGCCGGAACCGCTGGGCGATCTCCTCAGCCCGCAGCGCGCGGTCGTACAGTCGGATTTCGTCAATCACGCCGCGGAAGTGATAGCCGTCGCCCGAATTATCCTGCCGGCGGCCGAAGGCCAACGCGTCGCTGCCCGGCACGCGCCGACGCCCGATCTTCCGCTGTCCGGCAGGAGCCCCATTGACGTACAACCGCAGCACGTCGCCGTCGTAACTGATCGCCAGGTGGTTCCAGGCTTCGATCTTCAGAGGTGATTGAGGTGAAGCGGTCACGGTAAACGCATTCTCTTGACCGCCGCCGATGTTCAGCCGTGCCTGGGGGCGGCCGTTCAGAATCACCAATCCGTAGTTCCCCTCGGCTTGCTCGTGGCGATTCTTGCAAACCAGCCAGGGGAATGCTCGGGTCGCCGATTCGGCATCGACGGGCACAAACGCCCAAAGTTCCAGCGTGAATTGCTCCGGTTCCAAATAGGGGTGATGCGGTACCTCCAGATGGTTTGTGCCATCCAGTCCGAAACCGCCGCCGACCCGGCCAAAGCACGGCTCACCCGCCGGAATCGGTAGTGGACCGGGCCGAGCCGCCAGGATCAAAGCCAACCGATCCGGCCAGGCGACCGTCTCGAACCGCGCTTCGACGTTCAATTGCGTCCCGTCATCGGCCGTGAAGACCAAGTCGGTTACATCGGCTCGCTGCAGGAAACGTCCCGACTCGACCAACCGCGGTCCGGTGAATTGCGTCCACGCTCCCCCCGCCGTGCCCCGGTACGTCTTGCCGTCGACCGTGATGCTCAAGCCCAGTTCGGCCGAGGGCAGACGTTGCCACGCCCGATTGTCGGCCCGCGCCGCCGTCAGGTAACCCACCTCGCTCGCGAGGGGACCGAAGTGCGGGATGCGCAACGTGTCCGTATCCAGCGCCAAGGCGTAACGGCCCGTCTGAACCACTCGCCGCCACGGCGCCCCCGGCACGTGAGCGGGAAACCCATCCGCCCACCAGGTGTGCGTATAGTCCTCGACGCGCGGCATGAAACCTGCGAGATCCGACACCGCCGACCGCTCGACCGCCTGCTCCTCGCCCCTGCCGCTGACCGGAAGAGCCAGAAGCGTCGTCAGCACGAAGCAGAAAGCCAATGCTGCCTGACAGCCGAAATCGATCATCGATTCCGGCAATCGCCGGCGGCGCCCCTTTGTAACGTCCCTTGTGATATTCGGCGCCAGTGATTCATTCAACGAACCCTTCATCGCCATATTGCCTGTCTTTTCCAATATGTGTACCTGCCCTGAGGTGTTCCATTGGTACCGTTTTCGCCCCGTTTTGTACGCTTGGTACGCAAGGCAACCCGCAGGAAATCATCTACCGCGCTCGGCGAGGGTCTCCGACCCCGCCGAAACCGCCGACCGGAGGTCTCCCGCGATAGGGGAGACCTTCGGTCGGCCGAGTGGCTCGGTCAGAGACCGGCCACATCGCTACGGGTAGATCATTTCCTGCGAGGTTGCCTAACGACTTGAGTTCCCCGCTGGTGGGTCCGCACTCCAAAGTCGAACTCACTCTTCCAAGGGATCAAACGATGCAGAACGATAACGGGCTCAAGCGCTTTGGTCTTGCCAAGCACAAATAGAACGCCCCGCTCGTGACTGATTTATTTTCAATGGCCCGCTTAAAGGGGTAAAACCTTCATTTGTGACCGTCCCTCTTGAACGCGTATTGACCGAAGTGGTTTTCGGTGAATCAGCGTTTTATCCCTTTAAGCGGGCTATTGTTGGTAAATCCCCTCCCCGGCCGCTACCGCGTCCGACCCTCCCGCAAGCGGGAGGGTGAAGAGTCGCATGATTTCACCTCCCCTCCGGGGAGGTCGGACG
>SLEY01000318.1 GCA_007124535.1 Planctomycetaceae bacterium | reverse complement strand
GGCGAAACCGAGGACGACGGGGACCGCCTGGCGGCGCTGCAGGACGCGCTCGGAGAGCAAGGTCTACACGCCACCGAATTTGGGCTGCAGGTGGACCCGATCAGCCAGCATCTGATCGCCGCGCTGCCGCAACCCTATCACCGCTGGCTGCAAGAATGGCTCGCCTCCTCCCCAGAGGAGTCACCCTGATGGTTTGGACCGGGAAGGTTGTTAGAATGTCGAAGGACGAATCGCACTCCGGCCCGAGTTTCCCTTGCCCTCGGGAATCCGGCTAGGGTGCGGGGAGCCGCGTTCCCTCGTGAGGGTAGACTTGGCAGTCGCGCCCTCGGGTTCGCACCGCGTCACCCCGTCCGGTACCGTTGATCCGCCGCTTGAGGGACAAGGAGCCTGCACCGTGAATTGGTTACCCCGACGTACCGTGGTCGTGCCCGTCGATTTCTCCGACGATTCGTTCACCGCCATCGACGTGGCTCTGGAATTGGCCGGTGAAGTTTCCCAAGTTCATGTGTTTCACGTGTTGCCGGAACCCCATGTGCTGGAACCCGAAGTCCAGTGGCAGATGATTGACAGCGAAAACCGCCGCCGCCACGCCCTCGAAGCGCTCCGCAGCCGCTTGTCCGACGACAAATACCACGACCTGCCCATCGAAATCGACTTTGGCAACCCCGGCTATCGCATCGCCGAATATGCGGAGAAAATCGGCGCCGATCTGATCGTCATGCCTTCCCACGGGCGCTCCGGCTTCGAACGGATCCTGCTGGGCTCCGTCGCCGAACGCGTCAGCCGCCTCTGCCATTGCCCGATCCTGGTGCTCCGCAATCCGAATTAAACTGAGGAACGACTACCATGAGCACGCGCACCATCGGTCGGCCTATGGAAATCCTGCTGGTCGAGGACAGTTTGCTGGATGCCCGGTTGACGATCAACGCCCTGAAAAAAGGCAGCCTGCAGCACCGCCTGACCTTGATCCTGGACGGCCAGGAAGCCATGGAGTTTTTGCAACAGCAGGGCCGATTCGCTTTGGCCCCGCGGCCCGATTTGATCCTGTTGGATCTGCTCCTCCCTAAAATGGATGGCATGGAGGTGCTGGCGCAGATCAAATCGCGGCCCGAATTGAAGGACATCGCAATCGTGATCCTCACGGCCGCGGATGACGAGAAGATCCGCCGCCAGATCGAATCGTACGAAGTCGAACACTTCATTCGCAAACCGGTGAATTTCGACAAATTCCTGCAGGTCGTGTTGGATTTGAAACACCACTGGCACCACGACCTGATTCTGCCGTGGACCGAGTGATCGGACCCGGTCGGACATATACCGCCCGCGGTCAGAACTGTCTCATCGTAGAACGGAATTCATTCCGTTCGCGCTGCGGGAAACGGAATGAATTCCGTTCTACGATTCGAGACCGAACCGGACAAACCTGACCGCGGGCGGTATAATCACCCGAAAACGCAAGAAAATCCGCGCGAATCCAAGGGAGCGCGAATAAGAACATGTCGAACTCCACCGCAGTCGTTTCGTGGTAATATCATGCTATATTCCCATTCCCCAGTCGCGGGTTTCCAGGTTCTTCTCCGGTTCCCCCTGGTCCGCCGTGCCGATTCTGCTAGGATACGTGGATGTCAACAGCCATCGAAAAAACACACATCGAGGTGACGCCGGGGGTATGCGGAGGCAGGCCGCGCATCACCGGACATCGCATTCGTGTCCAGGACATCGCCCTCTGGACGGAAGGTGGCCTGTCGCCGGACGAGATTGTCGATCGCTTCCCGCAACTCTCCTTGGCCGACGTGCATGCCGCGCTGGCATACTATCACGATCATCGGGAGGAGATCGATCGACAAATCCGGGACGACGACGCCCTGATCTCGCGGTTGAGACAGGAAAATGGTCCTGGCCTGCTCGACCGACTGAAGGGCACGAGCTTTGGAGATCCGGTACCATCTCGATGAGCACCTGGATCCCGCCATTGCGTCGGGATTGCGTCGGCGCGGCATCGACGTCACGACGACCCTCGAGGCGGGGCTTTCGGGCGCCAATGATTCAGAGCAACTGGCGTTCGCCGTTCGCAGCCATCGGGTACTGGTCACTTGCGCTTCATGATATTGACCAAGAAAGGAAATGGCATGGCTGCAGAAAGCTCGTTTCGCAGCGCACGATCGCCCAAAATTCTCTACATCGGCGCGGAATGCAAGCCTTTTTCCATGGTGGGCGGCGTCGGTGACGTCGTCGGCGAGATGCCCGTCGCACTCAAAAACGCCGGATACGATGTCCGTGTCGTGACGCCGGGATACTCGAGCATCGACGCAAAACACATCGCCCCCGCTCCGGACAATCCCACGGGGGATCCGGTGGACTTCCAAGTGGCCGGCGATCCGCGCCTGGGCGATCAACAGGCACGGACCGTGGCGTACAAGTCCGGCAAACTCGGCGATGTCCCCGTCGATTTCGTTGTCAATGACACCTATTTCGGGACCAGAATCGACCCCCGCTATGGCAAACCGTACGTGGATAGCCGGGGCGTGCCGTTCCAGGACGACGCGCTCCGGTTCTCGTTCTTCGCCAAGGCGGTGCTGCCGCTTATCGAACGCCACGCGCCGGACATTGTGCATGTCAATGACTGGACGATGGGCTACCTGCTGGGTTGGATGAAGCTTAAGGGACAGCTTGACACCCCGCGCGGGCCCGCAACCGTGCTGACGATTCACAACATCGGCTATCAGGGCAACATGCCGCGTCGCCAAATCGCGGGCTGGGACATGGAGGCCCTCGCGAACGATCCGCGCACGTCCGGCCCCTTTACGGATCCTCATCCCCGCTGGGACAATGTCAACCCGTTGCGACTGGCAATGGAAATCGCCGACGTCACGAATACGGTCAGCCCGAACTACATGCGGGAAATGCTGGAACCCGAGGCGCCTTGGCGATTTTTCGAAGGCGGCAAGGGGCTGGAAGGGACGGCCAAGACACTGCGTGACCAAGGCCGGCTTTTCGGTATCCTCAACGGCATCCAATACGAAAACGCCCAGCCGACCGAAGCCGATTTCCAGGCGATGCTCCAGAAAAAGGCCGAAATGCGAAAACGGTTCGCAGCCTACTTCAAACAACCGCACGGCCTGCTGGTCGGATTCGTCGGCCGGTGTGTGACACAAAAGTTCCAACTGCTTGCCGAAAAACTCCGCGATAAGAGCGTGCTCGAGCACATACTCGACATCCCCGGAGTGAACGTGGCCGTGCTCGCCACCGGCGACCCGGCGTACGAGTCGTTCATGGCGAATATCGGGTTAGCCCGATTTGCGGGGCGAATGGAATATGGAGACGTCCTCTACGCCGGCCGCCGCGGCAACTACGTCGCGACCGTGGCCTTTGACCGGGAACGCGCACGACAAACCTGGCTGGCGAGCGATCTATTCTTGATGCCCAGTCTGTTCGAACCGTGCGGCATCACCCAACTGCAGTCGATGGAACTGGCCACCCCACCCCTGGTGCGCGGCACGGGCGGCCTGCGTGACACGGTCGTTGACTACCGCCAGTCCCGGGCGACCGGATTCGTCTGTGACGGGACGACCCGTGAGGCCGTGCTGCAGAGTGTCGTCGATGGTGTCTGGACGGCCAAGGACCTCAAAGAGAATGATCCGGACGCGTTCCTCCAGATGCAACGCCGCGCGTTCAACCAGCGATTCACGTGGGAGAAGGCACTCCCCGGCTACGAATCGTTGTATGCGGAGGCCTTGGAACGGCGGGCGCAGCGTGCGGGATCGCCGACATCCTAGGTCGTGCTGTGCGATCGCGTCCTGGTTTGCAAATGCTCTTCCCGATTTGGTGGCTGTCGCCGCTTGTGAGCTTTCGGCAAGCGTGCTCACCTTTGGTTTAGGGAAATCTTGGCTGCGGCCTCCGGAGCTGAAGCCGCCGCGACGACAGACGTGACCGAAGGAGGTGGGTAAGTTTTCGATTTCCGGAATGTCGACACCGGGCATCCACCCCGCCAGCAGTGAACGTCGCAGCCAGGCGACCAAGGCCCGGCTCAGGTCGGCTTGCTCCGGCACCTTCAACCACTCCACCAGTCGGGCGTATGCCGAAGCGCAGTTGATCCTCGCAGAGCAACGCCAGTTCCGCTTGCCGGACAAGAAATGGCGCGAATTCTGCGAGGCCCTGGACGCTCCCCCCAAGGATGTTCCCGCGTTGCGGAAACTGTTGACCGAGCGGGGAGTGTTCGATGCGTGACGCGCCGCTGGACGAGTTCCACCTGATGCTGCTGCTCAAGGACGTTCGCAAGACGCTGACGGGTTGAGCCAGATCACCCGGGTTCCTTTCCAGGAACCGGGCTTGACGCCCCTCGCGAAAGCGCGCGGCCGCCGCTGGCGGCTGCGCTAACCGCGGTCGGCTGCATCTGCGCGGCATCCCGGCCCATCATGCCGTATTGCGCGTTCCGCCCGGCGATCATCGACCCTCGTCGGGTCGGCGTATCGCTTGATGCTGCGCCCCGCCGGCGCCGCCAAGGAACCCGACCGACCTTCGCGAACCAACCATCTCGGCCATCATCGGCTCGTCGCCGTAGAAACCACCGAGCATCGCGGACCATCGAGGCCACCATCGGTCCGCCGCCGTGAAAACCCACCGAGCACCGCGGACCTTCGAGGCCACCATCGGTCCGCCGCCGTAGAAAGCCACCGAGCATCGCGGACCATCGGGCACACCCCGGCTCGACCACGCGATTTTTCTTCCCTTTTCGCCTCACCGAACCCGGGCCCGGACCGACATGGCACTCGGGGATCGGAGAAGAGAGGTGGCCGGTGGCCGGTGGATCGGTCGGTAGGTGGTAGGTGGTAGGTCGGTAGGTCGGTGGTTCCTGACCAATGACCAATGACCAATGACCAATGACTCTTCGCTCTTCACTTCATGGGCAGCCCCGCGACCTGCCACGGCCCTCAGAAACCGCCAGCCCCGCACACCGTCGCGATCCCCAACTCACAGGGAAGGCGGCCGACCATGCGCCGCCGCGATAAAACAACTGATGAGGCTCTAAAGCAGAAAACCCTCCGAAGAGATTTCGGGCGTTGTTTTGCCCTTTCAGGGCAACCGATTGAAAACAATATCTTCCCCAGGGCGGCGCTTCGCGGCTCTCGCCGCTCCGCTCTGCCCTGGGCTGATTTGTTGCAGCCCCCTCGGGGCAAAAAAACCGACGCCATCCCATCCAAGCCCCGCAGCGCCGCCGACTTCCTCCGCGGCCCCCTGGGTACCCGGGTGCCGTGCCACGGCCCGCCTCGAACCTCCCGCACCGCACACCGCCGCCATCCCCACCTCATGCGTGCCACGGCCGGCCAAACGCGGCCGCGAAAAAAACCAAAATTTTGCACGCTTGCCGAAAGCTCACCGTAGAACCCAACCGAGCATCGCGGACCATCGGGCAAAATCGGGACACCCAGCAAATCATCCGGCGAATCGAGTGGAAATACATTTCCTGGGTGATTTGCTGCACTCCGAAAGAGTGCCCATTCGCCTGCTCCAACGGCCACTTCGTCAGGATAAAGCTGGGTGTCCCCGTTTTCCCTCCCATCGTAAGAACCACTTGGGTGGCGAATTCGGGAAGATCGCAGCAAATCGTGCGAAACTCCTTGGCGCCACGGGAAGCACCCCGGGGGTTGGCTGTCGTCGTAAGTGGTTGCCCCGCTTTGGTTTTCGGAGATTTTGGCGTCGGCCTCCGGAGCCGAAGGTTACAGGTTCGAATCCTGTCGGGGATACTTGGGCCTAAATGTCCGGAAATAAAGATGCCGTAAGCATAAACGCTTGCGGCGCTTGCATTTACGTCTCACAACTCCCGCCCACGTCGCGTCTTGCGCTAGCCAACCGCCCCCTCGCCGTGCTACCCCTTCCGG
>SLEY01000586.1 GCA_007124535.1 Planctomycetaceae bacterium | reverse complement strand
GAACTGAGGAACGCGCCACGCTTGATCGCCAGCACGGGCGAGAGCCTTTACACGGCTGCGGCGGAGACCGAGTCCCGCGGGCTGCAAGGAATCCCCGTATCGCCCGGGGCCCACGAGGGGACCGTCAAGATTCTGGAGCATCCCGAGGAGGGAAATCGCCTGGAAGAAGGAGATGTTCTGGTCACCGCGGGGACCAACCCGGCCTGGACCCCGCTGTTCCTGAAGCTCGGCGCGCTGATCATGGAAACCGGAGGGCCGATCTCCCACGGTTCCGTGGTGGCCCGAGAATACGGTCTCCCCGCCGTTGCCGGTGTAGCCGAGGCCACGCAGAGGCTGCGCGAAGGCCAACGGGTCCGTGTCAACGGCCAGACCGGTCGAGTCGACTTGCTGGACAACCCAGACCCCACCTTGTCGCCCTCGGATTAAGAACGGAGTTCATCGAAGTACTTCAAGCCGCTCAGGTCCGAGTCCTTAGCTTGGGCTTCGGTGGGGGACCCCTGCGGCGTAGGGACGGGTCAGACGGCAGGTTCCTCGGCGGCCGGCCCGGCCTTCGATTCCCTTTCTGTGCAGCTTCTCACGTCGACGGCGCAGTGCCCGCTGTCGATATCGTTTGCCCGTTATCGCTGGGTGGGGTACAAGTGTTCCCTCCGTTCGCGAAGTGTGCGATGATGCAGTTCCAACCCCATGCGGTAGGCGGTGCGGCGCAGGGCGAGTTCGTTCGGCTCGAAGTCGGCTCGCCCGAGCCGGGCCACGGGCGGGCCTTCCCATACGACGAATCGCAAGCGGCGGGGGTCGGCGTCGAGCCATGCGTTCAGTTTGCTCAGGGCGGCCTCGTCGGCCGCGACCGCTCGGCCGTACTCGCCTTGGGCCGCGTGGATACGACCGCGGAGCACATCCGGGCGGGGGTCGCAGGGAGCCAAGGCGGCCGCCCGGGCCGCGCAGTCCCCCGCCTCTTGGAACGCCTCGCGTGCCAGCAGCAGGTTTCCTCGCAGCACTTCCACCGTGGTCCGCTGTTCCGGCGTCAGATCGTCACGGGCTGACAGCGGCGCGAGCAGGGTTTCGCCTTGGGCGGCCACGGCAGCCAAGTCCTCTTCGCCCGTCACGTCGAGGGTACCGCGGATGCCGGCCGCCAGTGCCCGCCATTCGCCGGCAACGGAACGGGGCGACGCCGCGGCGATCTCCGCCGCGGCCCAGCGCACGTTGGCTACCGCCGCAGCCTGGCGGGCGTACGCGCCCACCAACTCCAGACCAAGGTCCACGTCACCGGGGGCCGCCTCGCTCTCTCGCCAAAGTCGCTCGATCTGCCCGGCGATCGTCCCGCCACGCAAGGTCTCCGCCCTGCGTCGCACGGCTTGGCGATGTGTCGCCCAAACCGCAACCAAACCGATCAGAAAGATCATCGCCAGGCGTATCAAGCTGTGTCTCACGGGGTTGAACACGACCGTCCTTTGTGGTCCTCGACCTCCGCCGGCCCGCGTCGCCGCCGCCCGCTGCCGCGAGCATCCCATCCCGCCTCCTGCGAACTGTGAATGCTGGCCGAACCGCCGATCGCTTTCCTCGCTTGGCCAAGCCTCAACACCCGCCCCGTCCGGCTCACGGCCCCGCATGGCACGGAGCATCCGCCTCACGTCGAAGTGCATGCACCCCTCCCTGCGACCACGCCGTGGTCAGCCGAAGAACTGAAAAGAATGAACTGATAGGCTCTGACAGAAATTCTGAACGCCATGCGTTACGATTGCAACCCTCCGAAAAAAGGGGGCGGAACTCTTTTGTGCAAAGCACCCTCCGGGCCGTTCCGGCAAAAAGTCCTGTCCCCTTTTTTCAAGGAATCTGGGAGACCGTCTTGCAAAAGCCGGCAGGCCGGGACATGCTACACGGTATTCGATTGCGGAATGACCGGTCTGTATCGCCAAAGAGAACCCTTAAAGGGGGTTTGCGAGGCTGCTTTCAGACCGGTTTTCGGCTTTTGTTGTTTTTTTCTACTCGGATCTGGCTGCGCGGCAACGCGGCCGGAAAGGAGCCCGCCATGCCACTGTTTGAGGTTGAAACCGACGCACACATCATCATCACCTGGGCAGAGGACGAGCAGGCGGCCACCACGGTGGTTCGCCAAGCCTATCCGCATGATCAGGTGATTCGGATGACCAAGAGACCGCGAGATACGTGGGTCATCTCGAAGGGCGCGTTGGGAATGACCGGGAGTTTCGATCCCTGCGGCGTGGCGCGGGACTGTTTGGCCAAAGCCGCGGGAGACAAGGTTCACGCGATTCGGCTGTTCATGCACGAGACGGGCACCGACCTGGAACATGCGCGCAAGGCCATTGAATCGAACATGGTGATGGGCTGGTGAGAGCGTGTCCTAAAGTGGGGGATACCCTTTGAACGAACGTTTTTCAAGGCGTCCCTGGCCTCGCCAGAGGGGGTCTGCCCCCGATTCGGACAGCCGGTCACCTACTCGGGCCTGGGATGCCTGGCTTTAACCAACGAGGGCGGCTGGCGTGGAGAAGTTGGGATCGACGTGCATCCAGGAGACGTTTGCCGAAGCGTTCGGTATGGCCTTTACGCGGCTGTGGATTACGGCGCACGATCCGTATTGGCTGGATGCGGCGGTGCGGGAAGTCACGGGCTACGGTTCTTCGGTGATCGCCTGCGATGCCGAGACGGGATTGGAGAGTTGGCTGGCGCCGGACCAAACGCCCGACGGCCGTCCCGGGGCGGCCGTGCTGCTGTTCGCCTTTTCGACCGAGAAACTGGCCCGGGCGGCGCCGCAACGCGTCGGGCAATGTCTGATGACTTGCCCGACCACGGCGGTTTACGATGGCTTGGCGGATGCGGAGCGCCGCTTCCCGCTGGGCAAGCATCTCCGTTTCTTTGGGGATGGATATCAGAAGAGCAAACTGCTGGCCGGCGCGCGATACTGGCGGATCCCGGTGATGGATGGCGAGTTCCTGGTGCAGGAGTCGCTGGGCGTCGGGCGGGGCGTGGCCGGCGGGAATCTCGTGTTGCAAACCCGCGATGTGGCCTCGGGTTTGGCTGCGGCGCGACGAGCGGTCCAGGCGGTGGCGGCACGGCCGGGAGCGATCACGCCTTTTCCCGGCGGGGTCGTGCGGAGTGGCAGCAAAGTCGGTTCGCGTTACAAGGGACTGGTGGCCTCGACCGCCGACGCCTACTGTCCCACATTACGAGGCCGGGTGACGTCCCGATTGCATCCCGAGGCGAACTGCGCTTACGAAGTGGTCATTGATGGCGTGAGCCAAGAGGCTGTGGCCGCGGCGATGGTCGCCGCGCTGCGTGCTGCGGCCGGAGACGAAGTGCTGGCGATCGGCGCCGGCAATTACGGCGGCAAATTAGGCAAGTTTACTTTTCCGTTGCGCGATTTGTTGCAGTCCACCCATTTTGGCAATGAAGGAGCCCCAACATGAAACCTCCCCGCGAACATTCGCATCACGACCCGCACGCCGCTTTGGGGCGGCGCGAGTGGATGGCTTACTCCGCCGCATTCGGCGCCGCGTTCCTGGGCCGGCAGGGATTGGCCCAGGACGACGACGTGCCGGCGGCGCCCCAACCGCAGGCGACCAATGGCCCGGCCAAGCGATATGATATGAAAAAGTCGATCAATCTGTGGGCCTTCCCCTACCCGGATTTGATGT
The DNA here is from genome assembly GCA_007124535.1 of Planctomycetaceae bacterium. Lineage (GTDB taxonomy): Bacteria > Planctomycetota > Planctomycetia > Pirellulales > Pirellulaceae > SLMF01. Next base: position 2,252 of record SLEY01000586.1, on the reverse strand, counting down.
CGCTGCGCGATTGCTTCCAACTGGCCAAGGATGCCGGTTTCGACGGCGTCGAAATCAATTTCAACCTGGAAGGCGAATTCTCGGCGGAATCCACACCGGACGAGATCCGGGCCGTGGGCGAACTCGCCCGCGACGTGGGCATCGCCATCAGCGGCGTGTGCTCGTTCCTGTTCTGGCCGTACAGCCTGACCCACCAGGACCCCGAACGCCGCCAGCGCGGGCTGGAACTGGCCGGAAAAATGATCCAGGCCGCCCGGCTGGTCGGGACCGAGGACCTGCTGGTCGTCCCCGGCGCCGTGTACGTGCCCTGGCTGGAAGATGTCGAACCCGTGCCCAATGATGTCTGCCACCAGCGGGCGGTGCAGGCGGTCCGCCAACTGCTGCCACGGGCCGAAGAAGCCGGTGTGTATCTGAACATCGAAAACATCTTCGCCAATGGGTTCCTGTTCAGCCCGCAGGAAATGGTCGACTTTGTGGACGGCTTCGATCACCCGCACGTCCAGGTCCATTTCGATACGGGCAACATCATGCAGTACCAATTCCCGGAACATTGGATCCCGATTCTTGGGAAGCGGATCAAGAACGTCCATTTCAAGGAGTGGGACAAGCGGGTACAGGAATTCAACCTGCACACGTTCCGACCCCTGCTGGACGGCACGACGAATTGGCCCGCGGTGGTCGAAGCGCTGGACCAGGTGGGTTATCGCGGTTACCTGACGTTCGAATACTTCCGCCCCTGGCAACACTATCCGGAAGCGCTGGTCCACCAGACCTCGCAGGCCCTGGACTTGATGCTGGGCCGATAAAATCGGGCGAACCACGCTCGGCAAGCCCCGGGGTCCGGATCCGCGCGGTTCGCCGGCTAAGTCGCCGCGCCAAAATTACACTTAGTCGCTTGCACTTAGTCGCTTACACTTAGTCGAATACACTTAGTCGAATACACTTAGTCGGTTACACTTAGTCGGTTGCCTTTAGTCGGTTGCCTTTAGTCCCCTGCACTCAGGCGATTGCGCTTCGTCGAGGCATGCTCGGTCGAACAGCCGGGGGCTTGAAGGACGGCTAAGAGGGGCGACTAAGTGTAGGGGACTTAGTGTAGGGGGCTAAGTGTAGGGGACTGAGTGCAGGAGGACTTAGTGTAGGAGGACTTAGTGTAGAGGACTAAGTGTAGAGGACTAAGTGTAGGGGACTAAGTGTAGGGGACTAAGTGTAGGGGACTAAGTGTAGGAGGACTAAGTGTAGGAGGACTAAGTGTAGGAGGACTAAGTGTAGGAGGACTAAGTGTAGGGGACTAAGTGTAGGGGAATAACTTATTTTGACGCGACGCTTAACCGCGAGTGTTGGGCGGCGAGGGCCCCCGGCAGGCTTTCAGCACCTGCCAGCCGGCTTTGGCGAATTGGGTCCACAGACGCCGGATCTGGCCCTGCCGGGTCTGTTCCCGCAGCACCCGCAAGACGGCACATCCGTGGGCCGTTCCCAAGAGTTCGACCACGGCCGGCAACAGCCACTCGGCCACCCCGTAGGTCCGGCCCCCGGCGACGTCGCTGCATACCGGCACGATCCCGGCGAGCGAGTCTCCAAACAACTGGCTGTGATACCGCACGGCGTCGCGAATCTGCTCCTCCTTCCGCACCACGGGTTGCGTCCAGTCGTACGGCGGTTCCCATTCGAGCACCGGGCTCAGATGATCGATGTGAGTCAGCACGCCCAGGACCGGAGGCGGCTTCCGGTCGGGGTGCGACGTAAGACTCGCATTCAGATCGCGCAACACCGACACATCCGCCTGGCGAGCCGGACTGGTCGCTTTCAATACCAGCAGGACCAGATCGGCGCCGGTCAGCACGCCGCGAATCGTGTCCATCTGCTGCCGGCTCGCGCCGGAATCGTCGTAACCCGGCGTATCCAGCAGGACCAATTCCCGCCCCTGCTCGGTCAACCGGTACGATTGCACCTGGCCGGTCGCCGGCAGCGAATCGACGCGCGCTGCATGCTGGCCGATCAGGGCGTTGATCAAACTGGACTTCCCCGCTTTGACCTGCCCCACCACGGCGATCACCACATGGGTGGACGGGGACGCCGGGCGGGGCGGTTTTCGGGAAGCGGCGGGTCGGGGCGCGGCCCCCGGCGGCTCGACTTCCGTTCGCGTCAGCCGGCGATAATCCCGGGGATCGCCCCGCAAACGACCGCTGTTCATCTCGATCAAATAGAACCCCGCGCGGCCCATGAACATGGCGTAAAACCAAGCCAACGCGTTT
>SLEY01000066.1 GCA_007124535.1 Planctomycetaceae bacterium | reverse complement strand
CGGGCTATTGTTGGTAAATACCCTCCCCGGCCGCTACCGCGTCCGACCCTCCCGCAAGCGGGAGGGTGAAGAGTCGCATGACTTTACCTCCCCTCCGGGGAGGTCGGACGCGGTAGCGGCCGGGTGGGGCGCGCCGTGCCCCCAGCGTTTTCTTCTCCTGGCCTGTTATTCGGAGCATTCTCGCTCATAAGCAACTCTCTGGCTCGCTCGCGGCAAGACGACTCGCGTTGCTGGGAAGCCGGGGGACGGTTAGAATTCGATCAGCGGGACGGGATTTCTCGCGAACCGCTGGACATTTGGCTGTTGTTACCGCGATGAGGTACCCATTTGACCCCTAAAACGCGCAGTATTGGTGAAGTCCTCCAGGAGTTCCGCCAGCATCGTCAGGTGCTGCAGCAGGAGCTTGGGAAGGTGATCGTTGGCCAGAACGAGGTCATCGAGCAGTTACTGGCGGCAATTTTCACTCGTGGGCACTGTCTTTTGGAGGGGGTGCCGGGTCTGGCCAAGACGTTGTTGGTCAGCAGTCTGGCGCGGATTTTGGATGTCGAATTCAAGCGGGTGCAGTTCACCCCCGATTTGATGCCATCGGACATTACGGGTACGAACGTCTTGGAGGAGGACAGTGCGGGCCGGCGTGCCTTCCGTTTTGTTCAGGGTCCGGTGTTCACGAACGTGTTATTGGCGGACGAGATCAACCGCACGCCGCCCAAGACCCAGGCGGCATTGCTGCAGGCGATGCAGGAGCGTGAGGTGAGTGTGGGTCGGGAGACGTTTCCGTTGCCGGATCCTTTTTTCACGATTGCCACGCAGAACCCGATCGAGCAGGAGGGCACGTATCCGTTACCGGAGGCGCAGTTGGACCGGTTCATGTTCAACATCAAGGTGGGGTATCCGACGTTGGAGGAGGAGGAGCGGATTTTGGCGGTGACGACGCGGAACGAGCGGGTGGAGACGCGGAAGGTGATGTCGTCGCGGGTGATCATGAATGCGCAGCGTCTGGTAAGTTCGGTGGCGGTCAGCGAGTATGTGATTCAGTACGTCGCGCGGCTGGTGCGGGCCACACGTCCGAAGGATGCGACGGCGGCTCCGTTCATCCGCGAGTTGGTGGATTGGGGCGCGGGTCCACGGGCCGGTCAGTTCCTGATCAATGGTGGCAAGGCATTGGCTGCGATGGAGGGTCGTTTTTCGGTCAGTCTGGACGATGTGCGGAAGTTGGCGATTCCGGTGTTACGGCATCGGATCAGCACGAATTTTCAGGCGCAGGCGGAGGGGATGGACACGGACGACGTGATCCAGCGTCTGCTGGCGGAGGTTTCGGAGCCGGAGATTCCGAAGTTTGCCGGCCGGGGCGAGCGGCGGACGCCGACGCCTCCGCCGCCTCCGGAGAAGGCGGGGAAATGACGCGGGGCGGGCCGGGTTTTTGAGAGAGGGGCGCCGGGAAAGGGCCGGGCGCCGGTCGATGGCGAGCGATGGCGGTCGAAAAGTACTTGAAACCGGAAGTCATCAATCAGATCAAGCGGCTGGATCTGCGGGCTCAGTTCGTGGCCCAAGGCTTCCTGCAGGGGCTGCACGCCAGTCCGTTTCATGGGTTTTCCGTGGAGTTCAGCGAGCATCGGCGCTACACCCCGGGCGACGATCCGAAGGACATCGACTGGCTGGTCTATGCGAAGACGGACAAGTATTACGTCAAGCGGTTCGAGGCGGAGACGAACATTACCGGGTATCTGGTGATGGATTTGAGCCAGTCGATGGGCTACACGTATCGCCAGGAGTTGACGAAATTCGATTATGCGATCTGTCTGGCGGCGGCGCTGGGGTACCTGATGATCTCCCAGCAGGATCCGGTGGGTCTGATCACCTTCGATTCGCGGGTCCGGGACAGTTTGGCGCCGCGTTCGCGCCGGACGCAATTGGGTCAGGTGCTATCGCTGCTGGCGCGGTTGAAGCCGTCGGGGGTCACGGATCTGGGGCACAGCCTGCGGCAGATTGCGGCCATGCTGAAGCATCGCAGTCTGGTGATGTTGTTCTCCGATCTGCTGACGGAGCCGGAGCCGGTGATTCAGGCTTTGCGCATGCTGCGGCATGGCGGGCACGATGTGATCGTATTTCACATTCTGGACGAGGCGGAGGTGCGTTTTCCGTTTGACGGGATGGTGGATTTACTGGACCCGGAGACAGGCGAGCGGTTGCAAGTGGACGCGACCAGTTATCAGCGGGAGTATGTGGAGGCTTTGGAAGCGTTTCGCGCGGAGTTCCGCCAGGCGTGTTTTCAGAGCCGGATCGATTTTGTGGAGTTGGACACCCAGTTGCCCTTCGATAAGGCGTTGATGGAGTACCTGGTGAACCGCCGAAGCCGGTTTTGATTCGTTCCGGGATGCGGGTCGGTTTTTGGGCGGGAGGGGAGGAATTCGAGCCGAATTGCGCCGATGGCATTTTTGAATTATTCGTTGTTATGGGGCGCGGCCCTGCTGGCGATCCCGATCGTGTTGCATCTGATGCTGCGCCAGCAGCCGCGCTCGTTGGTCTTTCCGGCGCTGCGACTGGTCCGGCAGCGGCAGGAGTCGAACCGCCGCCAGCTGCAGTTGCGGCATTGGCTGCTGTTGCTGTTGCGTTGTCTGGTGATCGCGTTGCTGGCGGTCGCGTTGGCGCGTCCCAGCGTGCGTTCCCCGCAGTGGGGCGACTGGGGGTTCTTGGGTTTACAGTTCGGGATGCTGGTGATCGTCGGCGCGATGGCGTTGCTGGCCCTGTTGCAGGGTCGCAGCGGGCTGGTTCGCGGGGGTTTGCTGGCGGCGGTGGTGCTGCTGTGCGTCTCGCTGGCCTGGTCGGTGCGTGCGGCGAGGATTTCTGTCGAGGAGACGGGGTTGGGCAGCCAGCGGGGGCCGGTGGCGGCGGTACTGGTTTTCGACACGTCGCCGCGGATGCGCTATGTCTGGCAGAACCAGACGCGGCTGGAGCAGGCGGCCGAGATCGCGGGGTGGTTGCTGGGCCAGTTGCCGTCGGGCAGCGAGGTGGCGGTGGTGGATTCGCGGCCGGCGGCGGCGGCGTTTGCCGCGGATCGCAGTGCGGCGGCACGTTCGATCGAGCGGCTGGAGACGACGTGGTCGCCGGTCCCGCTGCCGCAGGTGTTGGCGCGTGCGTTGGAGTTGGTCCGGACCAGTTCGCAGCCTCGCCGCGAGATCTACACGTTTACCGACCTGACCCGCGGGGCGTGGACCGAGCAGCCCGCCGAAGGGTTGGCCTCGCGGCTTGCCGAAGCCGACGACGTGTTGTTGTACGTGGTGGATGTGGGCAGCGAGCGGCCGCAGAACACGGCGTTGGGCGAGTTGCAGTTGTCGGCCGAGGTGTTGCCGCAGCGCAGCGAGCTGATGCTGGAGGGAAGCGTCTCGCGGGTGGGCGCCGGCGAATCGGCCACCATCGAATTGTACGTCGAGCAGCCGGATCCGGAACTCCCGCTGATCGAAAACGGGCGGACGCGGGTGCCCGAAGCGCAACTGCGTGACCAACGGATAGTCGAGTTGGAGGAGGGCGAGTCGCGCGGGCTCCGTTTCCGCTTGAGCGGTCTCGAATTGGGCACGCATCAGGGCTGGCTGGAGATTGCCGGGCAGGACGGATTGGAGTTCGACGACCGGCGTTATTTCACGGTCGAGGTCCAGGAGGCGCTGCCCGTGCTGGTGCTGGCGCCACCGGGAGTGAACACGCGATTTTTCACGGAGGCGGTGGCGCCTTTTGAATTCCGGGAGACGGGGCGGGCGCAATATGCGTGCACGGTCATGGAGCAGGCCCAGCTGCCGAACGTGTCGCTGGACGATTATGCGGCCGTCTGTCTGCTGGACCCGACGCCGTTGGTCCCGCTCGACTGGGAGCGGCTGTTGGGCTATGTCCAGCGCGGGGGCGGACTGGGGATCTTCCTGGGCCACAATGCCGAGCCCTCCGCGTTTTCGGGCGAACCGGCCCGGCAACTGCTGGGTGGCGACCTGAGTCGCCCGTGGCGGACGGCCGGCGATGTCTTCCTCACGTTCCGGGACCTCAGTCATCCGGTTACGGCCGCCTTTCGCGATGTGGCGACGGCCGTGCCTTGGGACCAGTTCCCCGTCCACCGGCACTGGGGTTTGGACGAAATCCTCGATACGGCGCGGCTGGTGATGCCCTACAGCAACCATCAGGCGGCGTTGGTCGAGGTGACGGGCCATCGCGGGCGAGTGCTGACGATGACCACACCGGTTTCCGATCCCTTGCGCCCGGCGGGTCGCAGTTCCTGGAACGAACTGCCCACGGGCAGCGATGCCTGGCCGTATTTCGTGCTGGTCAACGAGATGCTGGCCTACCTGGTGGACGCGGGCGGTGTTCGGTTGAACTACCTGGCGGGCGAGACCGCCGTCTTGCCCAACGCCCGGGATCGGCGCCCCGAGCGATATCAGTTGTTCACGCCGCTGGGGCAGTTGCAGGAAGTGACGGCCGTCGACGATCAGGTGTCCGTGCGGTTTACCTCGTTGCCCGGACCCTATCGTCTGAAGGGCCATCGGGGCGGGCCGGTCGTGCGCGGGTTCAGCGTCAACCTGCCCGAGACGGCCAGTTGCCTGGAACGGCTGGATCGGGAGGCGCTGGATCCGATCCTCGGCCCCGATCGCTACCACTACGCCCGGGACCAGCAGGAGATCGTGTGGGGCGTTGGCCAAGCGCGGCGAGGTCGCGAATTCTATCCGATCCTGATCCTGCTGGTCGCTCTGGTCTTGGGACTGGAACACCTGCTGGCCAATCGCTTTTACCGGCCAGCGGAATGAAGGGCGGCGGAACGTAATCGGAGGGGGCGTGCGACGATTTCAAACTTTCAACACCAATGCGAGCGAGCCGTCCGGCTCGGTCACGCGATCCGGCGTTTTTTATGAAGGGAATGATGCCATGAATCGGAAGCCCGGGACTGATTCCATTGCGCGAAAGGCCGGCATCGCGCTGGCGATATTCGCCCTCGCGGCCCTGCAGCGGGCGCCGGAAGCCGTTGCGTGCGGCGAGGTGCGGGTCGTGGAGGACGTGGAAACGTTGATCGCAGCGCTCGAGGCCGGCGGCGCCGTACGGATTCCGCCCGGCGAATACGTGCTGCGCGGTCCGCTCGTCGTGGAGCAATCGGTTCAGATCGTGATGGAACGCGGCGCGGTCCTGGTCGCGGCCTGGAGCGGAGGACGTTCGGACGCGGTGTTGAGTTTGGTCCCGGGTTCGGAGGGCAGCGAGCTGCGCGGTGTACGCATCGACGGCGGCGGCAACCGCCTGCAGGGTTTGCGTTTGGACGACGTCTGCGACATCCGCATCTCGGACCTTTCCGTCTCCGAGGTCGGCGAGCAAGGCGTATGGGTGCAAGGAAGCGAGCGTGTCGTGATTCAAGACGCCCGGCTGGAACGCACGCAGACCCACGAGGAAACCAGCCAGTCCGGCGCCGTGCGTATCAGCGGGAGTACGGACGTCGTCATCGAACGCGCGCAGGTTTGGGATTCGGGCGGCAAGGGCATTGCGTTCGGCAACAGCAGCCGCTGCGTGGTTCGCGATTCGACCGTTCACGACACGCAGCGCGACGCGGGTTGCGGGATCTACTTCAACAACGCTCACGACAACCTGGTCCAGGGCTGTCACGTCATCGATCCTCAGGGCAACGCGCTCAAGATCAGTCGCCGGAGCAGCGGCATCAAGGTCCGCGATTGCACGTTGAACAAGGAGCGTGGTGTCGGCACCACGCTGTTTATCCAGGGTGGTCTGGATTCCCAGGTGACGGGCTCGCGTCTGATCAGCCGGCTCCGCCGGAACACCGTACAGATTTCCGAGCATCCCCTGGAGAACGTCGGCGGACCGGCCCAGCGCAACCTGATCCTGGGCAACCACATCGAGAGCGCCGAAGGCCGCTTCTTCGGCGAGG
>SLEY01000603.1 GCA_007124535.1 Planctomycetaceae bacterium | reverse complement strand
GGGCAGCAGCCGTTCTGTCATGGAGAACGAGACCTCATGAGCGAAAAGAATATTTTCCAACGGATCATCGATCGCGAGATCCCCGCGGACATCGTCTATGAAGACGAGCACTGCTTGGCGTTTCGCGACATCCAGCCCCAGGCGCCGACCCATATCTTGGTGATCCCCAAGCGGGAAGTCGCCAGCTTGGATGACTTGACGGAAGCGGATCAGGCACTGGCTGGTCATCTTCTGTTGGTGGTCCCACGGGTTGCGGCGGCGGCGGGACTTGGCGGTGGCTACCGCACGGTGGTGAATTGTGGCCGGGATGCGGGCCAGGAGGTTCCCCATCTGCACTTGCATGTCCTCGGTGGCCGCCCGCTCGATTGGCCTCCCGGCTGACGTTCGGGTCCGCGAGCACGGGAACCTCCCCTTCGGATTCAGGAGGATTGGCCGCCAGATGGGTGCCGGTGCTTGCTTTTCGCCCCAGCCGGTTTATGCTGGGTGTTTGGTCCGTTATGTCCTGATCCTGCGAAGCTGCGTCGCGCCTCCAGACTGCCGATGAGCGAGTTTCTTTTTCAGTACCACCGGGTGAACCCCACGACGTGGGTGTATCTGTCGTCGCTGCTCATGATCGGCCTGTACTTCAAGTTCGGCCGCTTTTGGAGCGTACGCAATCTGGACTTGGTGATCCTGATCTTTTTGGCGCCCGGATTACTACTGGCTCAATACGGTGGGGAATCGGCGGTTGAGGCTCGTCGTTTGGAGGTGTTGGAACAGCAACGTTTGCTGGAGGACGCTCCGGCGACGGTCCCGGACGCGGTTCCGAGAGCGCAAGCGCTGCTCCAACGCAGCCGGGAAATCGAACGTCTGGGCTATTTGTGGCTCTTCGTGGTCGGCGGGGTGCTGCTGCTGCGGTTATTGTTGGACCCGACGATGGTCCGCCGCCCCCTGCTGGAACCGAACTTGACCAGCGGCGGGTTGACGTTCATTGGCTGCAGCTTGTTCGTGTTCCTGATGGCGAACGTCTGGATGAGCGAGCCGCCGACGCTGGACCGATTGGATGAAGCGGCCCGCGAGCGGCTGGTGGACAACGATCCGCAGGTTGCCGGGAGAGGGATGTTGCGACGCGGTCCCGGTTACGCGTTATTGAATCTGATTCCCAGCATCCCCACCAATCCGTTGGTTGCGGAAAACTGGTTCCCCGCCGACCCCGGACCGGCTACTGGCACGTTTGTGCCGACGCGGGGCCAACGGATCCTGGCCAAGCTGATCGCCATCCTCTGCCATTTTTCCGTGATCCTCGGGATCATCGGGATCGGATACTGGCATTTTGGGAATACGAAGACGGGCATCGGTGTGGCCACGTTGTATTTGATGCTGCCGTACACCGCCCAGATGACCGGCCATATTGACCATGTGATTCCCGCGGCTTTGTTGGTCTGGGCCGTGTTGTGTTACCGTCGCCCGTTAAGTTCGGGTTTCTTCATCGGCTTGGCGACCAGTTTGATTTACTACCCCTTATTCTTACTGCCCTTATGGACCAGCTTTTATTGGCAGAAGGGGTTGATGCGTTTTTTGATCGGTTTACTGGCAACGTTGACGGCGATGGCCACGGCTCTGGTGTTCATACCGCAGGCGTCCTATTTGGAGAACCTGCAGCAGATGTTCGGGTTGTGGCTTCCCAAGCAGGAGGGTTTGGAGGGGCTCTGGGGTCTAGGTTGGAATCCCGTATACCGGATCCCCGTGCTGGCGGCGTTTGTGGCCTTATGCGGCAGCTTAGCCATCTGGCCGGCCCAAAAGAATTTGGGGACCTTGCTCAGCTGCTCGGCGGCCGTGATGGTGGCCGCCCAGTTCTGGCACGGTTTTGGCGGCGGGCTGTACATCGGCTGGTACTTGCCCTTGATGCTCTTGACCGTCTTCCGCCCCAACCTGGAGGACCGGGTGGCCATCGCCGTCTTGGACGAGGGGTGGCCACCGAGGCGGCTTGGCGGCTAACGCTTCCACTAGGGCATCGTGCCGTCGAACCCGGTCTGCAGGAATTCTTCCTCCTCCTGGATGATGATCCGCGGGGTGACCATCATCATCAGACTCTGGGTGTCGCGGCCGATACCGACGTTCTTGAACAAGCGATTGAGGTAGGGCACCTTGCTCAAGAAGGGGACCCCCCGTTCATTCCGGCCTTCACTCAACCGCTTGATGCCACCCAGTAGAATGGTCCCTCCGTCGGGCACACTGACGGTGGTGGACACCGAGGTGGAAACAAAGGTCGGCAGCTGGACGGTGGTGCCTTCGACCGTGGTGCTCTCCCCGTCCCGCACCGTCCGCCCTTCGTCAGCCGGGTCGGCGACCGTCGTTCCGCTGTCGGAGGTGGTCCGGCCGTGGAACGTGAAGGTTTCGACCGCGCCGATCGAGCTGAAGATGGGAAGCAGGGTCAAGCGGACAAACCGGCGATCGGGAGAGACCACCGCCTGGACGCTCAACGAGGTTCCTTCGCTCAGCACCATCACGACGGGCTGATGCGCTGCGGCGAAATCGCCCACGACGGGGACTACACTGGTCACAAAGGGCCGTTCGGACGTATCTTGGATGAAACCGAACTGGCCATTGAAGAGGGTGACTTTCGGCGCCTGGAGGATGTTCGTACGATCGTCGCCCTGAGCGGCCTGCATCAGGAAGAACACCTCGATATCGCTGAGGATGGCGAAACCGAAGTTGGCAGCGGTCGTGGCATCGAAGCCCCCGAATTGGGGAACCGCTGATGCGAAATGGCCTTGACGGAACTGGTAGTCATAATCCAGCGTCGGCTGGCCGTCGGGGTTCAGGCCGAACGAGATGGTCGGTCCGCCGTCATCGGGCAGCACGGGAATCTGGCCGGCGGTCAAGCCGCTGTTGTCATCGATATTGAATTGGAAGTCGATGCCGATCCGTTCGAAAAAGCTGTCTCGCAAGGTGATGAAGCGCACCTCGATGGTCACCTGCAGATCCTGCAGGCGTCGCAACTGATCCAGCAGATCCGCGATATCTTCATGCACCTCTTGCGTCTGGCTGACCACCAGACTGAGGTTCGTGGGAAAGCCTTCGATCGAACCGGGCCCCCCGACCTGCTCCCAGCTTTCGGGGGCGATCGTGGTTTCGATCAGAGTGATCAAGGTATCGAAGTCGGCCATTGCCGCACCGCCCATACCTCCGGGGGGCGAATGAGTGGACGAGGGGGTTCGCGAGGACGCGCTGGGGAGCAGTCCGCTGGAACCCATTTGAGCCAACACGGAGGCATTGGGCGCGCCGGACCCCATGGCATCGTTGGACGCCAGGCTCACCGCCAGGGGCTGGACGGAAGTACCTCCGTCAACTTGCCCGGTAGCGCTGATGGCCTCACGGAGCGCACCGGCCAAGCCGCTACGGGAATCGGGCATGAAGTTCGGGATCGGAATCACGAGATCGGCCACATTGTAGACCTGGACATAGGTGTCCGAACTGCGAGCCGTTTCGCTGGTGATCCGCAGGACTTCGTTCTGGATGACATAGCTCAGGTGCAGCGGTTCCAGGATCAGGTTCAAGGCGCTGCGCAACGAGATCGGTTCGACCAGGTGGATGGTGACGGGTTCATCGCTGGTAATGCCTTCCGCGCTGATCCCTTGGGGATCGAGATACACGTTGACTCCCGCCATCCGCCCCATCGTCTCGATCACCTCGGACAGCGGTTGTTGTTCGAAGCGGACATCGATTTTGGTTTTCAAGCGTTCCTGGATTTCTTGTTCGACCGGCAACAACCGCGAACGTTGTTCTTGGAGCCATTGTCCGCGCGTGCGGGACAGCTGGTCCCAGCGGCGGGTGTCCCCGAACAGCAGCGGATGGCGATCATCGAAGGGGGTGGACGCTTCGGTGACGCTGGTCATCGCATTGTAGAACCCGGCCTCTTTCATGGCCCGGATCGATTCCTGTTCGTGAACGCGCCAGGCGAATTTGCTGGTCAGGAGCATGCTGCGGACGACGGCCGAGTCGGGGTCCAATTCGCGCGCCTGTTTGGCCAGCACTTCGGCTTCGGCATAGCGTTGTTCGTCGACCAGGTCGTTGAAGCGTTCGACCAATTCGGCCAGTTTGTCTTGTTTATCCAAGCGGCGTTGCCGATCGCTTTCGACGCGTTCCAAGACAGCTTCGTTGCGTTCCCGGAGTTCGATATCGGCGGCGTGTTCCCGGATGTACTGTTCGGTCTGCTCGAGGCCGCGGTCCACCAGGGCCAGCATCTGGCGGCGGGTGGGCGGATCCAGGGACTCCTGTTCGACCCGCTCGCGGAGATCTTCCAGGCGGGCGAGTGCGCCTCGCGGATCGTTCGCTCGCATGCGTTCGGCGGTGCTCAGTTCCTGGAAGACTTCGCGGCTGAGCTTCTGCCGCATCAATTGCTGCTGCGAATCGACCTCTTCCAAGGGATTGAATTCCTCCTCGCGTGGCGAGGCAGCGCGCAGCAAGGTCAACTTATCGCGCAAGCCCTGACGGGTGGTGGCATCCAGTTGGTCCTGATACTGCCAGGCATTGCTGAACAATTCCAAGGCCTCTTCCCGCCGTTGCTGTTCCAAAGCGCGGAGTCCTTGCTGGTACAGCTGTTGCCCACGGGTGGCCGAATCGCCGACCGCCGCGGAAGCGGGTTCCGGGGGGCGGGGGCCTTCCAGCGCCTGGGCGGCCACATTGCGTGAAAGGTCCTCGCCGGGGCGATAGACCCCGCCGGTGACCGGATAATCGGCCGTTCCCGCCACTTGGGAATGACCGGCTTGGGCCACCGGGTACGCGCCGCCGCCTCCGGCACGCCGGGACCGGGCACTGTCGATCTCCAACAGCAGGTGGTCGGGACGCGGTTCGTTGGGGCCGAAGGCTTCGTCCGGAACTTGCAAGGCGACCGACTGTTCGGCCAGCTGCTGGGCTCCGTTCAAATCGCCCCGGTCCAGGGCGGCGCGAGCCATGGCCAACAACCGCAAGGCCTCGCCCTTGCGAGCCTGCGGATCGGCGTGGTCACCGGCCGCCAGGCGGCGTGGGGTGTCCTCATCGGAAATATAACCTTGCATGCCCGAACGCGGTGCAGGCGTCTCGGCCGGCCCACGCAAGGGGTCCGCCGACGTTGCCGGCAGGGCATGAGGATCGGTAACCAGACGGTCTTGGAAGGCGCTCTGATGCGGTTGCGTCATGCCGGCCAGGGGCGTCGGGCCCCCGCCTTGCGCCGAGAAATCCTGCGGGCTCCAATCCGAGGGCTGCCGGGCCGGAGCCGGAGCTGCCAGCAATTCGGCTGCCACACCAGCCCGCCGCAGTTCGGCCGCCAAACTCTCCGGCGTGTAATCGCGGCCCGTGAAATCCGCGTCCAGAGCCAAGGCCCGTTGCCGCCAGGCAATCGCACTGGCGATGTCGCCCTGCTCCAGCGCCCGGCGACCCTGCTCCAAAGCAGCAACGGCCCGCGATTGAGAATCGCCCACCAGTTTGTCCAGCGGATCATTGACGGTGGCTGTGGCCGCCCCGCCCGAACCCGCGGGACGAGCACCGCCCGGATTCGCTTGCAGCGCTCGCAAGGCCTCGCGCACTTTGGCCGGCGAATCCCGGAACCGTTCGTACAGCGGATCCTCCTGGACCTCCAATTGCTCGGCCCGGCCCAGATAGTCCTCGGCCAATGCCAAGTCTCCTTCGGCCATCGCTCGGCGGGCCGCGCGAAGTAAACGCTGGGCTTCGGCAGCATCCTCTGAACCGCTTCCCCGATCGCCCTGGGAAACAGTCAGCACGCTCGCCATGTAGACCCCGCTGACGGAGGTACCTACGGCCCAGCCCTGGCCGGGAAGGGTTAGCCATGCGGCTAAGCAGCCAACGAAGATGTAGGCGGTCGATCTCAACTTGCTTCTCCTTCTCCGAGACGCGTACTGACCATCCGGCTCATCGATTCCTGTTCCTG
>SLEY01000046.1 GCA_007124535.1 Planctomycetaceae bacterium | reverse complement strand
TCACAAACCGCCGATCATCCTCGCCAATCACCGGCCAATTCCGATAGTCCTCGCGAGTCAACACCGGCGTGCCACCGTCGATCGCCAACTTTTCCGCCATCCGACATCTCCTTGCAAGATCAGGGTCCAAGACAAACGTGGAGTGTGACACGTGCGGGGGCCGGTTGCAATATGGGCCGCCGACCTCGTGCCGCAAATCACAGTCGTCGTTCCATACACCCACATAGAGTGAGATAAAAACGGCTCGCACGACCTGTGTAGTTGTCCACCGATATGAGTGTCTCAAAACGGTCACCCGCTCTCCCCTCCCCCGAACCCGATGCACGGCGCCCCGTATCCGGCTCTCCGGTCGGTGGCATGCCCCCCGGGAAGGTTGACATAGACAAGCAGGGACCGGTTCCAGGATGAACCGCCCCCTGATAGTGCAGGTTGAGTTCGAGTGACTTTTCCACATCATCCCAGTCATCTTCTGGGTTCCGCGGGGTTGCCAAACTTGGTTCCCACGACCAGTCTTCTTGCGCTTATCGGGACCGGAATGGTGGAGCGGCTGGGATACCCCGGAAGGGCCTGTCCTTACCATGGCAACCGCATGATCGGCGATCGTCTGCCACCTACGTCATCGAATTCGGTGCCATGCTTCAAGAAAAACACGTCTCCCGCGAGCAATTCCTTACCCGATGACATTCCACAGCAACCGGCGTGGCGGCCATCAGGTCTTCGTTTCGATCACTGTCCAGAAACGGGGGAGAATCGGCCGAATTTGCCCACCGTTCACGCGCCGAGGCAACCTCGCAGTCCCGTCCGCCACGAATCTGCGGAATCTTCCCGACAATCCCACCCTTGGACCATTGACATTCGCCGCCCAGTCCCCCTACCTTGGCATTGTGCGGGGTGGGGCCCCATAGAAACCCCAAAGCCGCCTGAGCTCCGCGGTGTTGGAACGAGCGGCGGCTGCCGGAACAGCGGGCCGATCTGTACAATTCGATCATCACGTGGCTGTCGCGGTCGCGTGAGCAGCGTGAGGGTCGAGCGACGGCGGAGGACTGCGTGGTGCGACGTGAGGTCCAGGAGGTTGATGAGGAGCCGGTGCGAGCACGAACGCTTGAGTGGCTTGTATTGCGTCTTCAGGATACCGGGCCCCGTCAAGCGGAAACCGTAGAGAGGTGGCGGCCGCTTTGGGAGCCGAGGTTGATCCGAGTCCGAGCGGCGGACGGAGGCCCTGAACTGGAAATGGTTTACACGCAATTGGCCGAGTGGCGCGGACGAAGCCCGGCAAATGAGAGTTCTCTCGCTTGGGAATGACTAGTTGAATCGCTCCAAGCCGCCGTCGTCAGGATCTACGATCAACCGCACGAAGACACCCGCGATGAGCTTCGCGGCTTGAGTGGCTATATCGAGAGCCTTTCCGCGGAGCCGATCACGGCGGAGACACTTCGTCGACTAGCCGATCATCTCGCGGACTCCAGCCCGCGAGGTGCTGAGTATATGCGGAGAACCGAGTATCTCAAGGAGCACTTCGAATATCTTGATCATGCACGAAGGGGCCGTCCAGACTGAGGCTAAAGGGGTCAGGAGCATATACTGGGCATTCTGCGGAAAACAGCAAATTAGTGCTTGCTGCAAACACCCTCGGAGGGTCTTTTGCCGCAGGTTTGTCAGAAACTCCCCGCAACTCCGCCTCGTTGGTCAGTTGAAATTTTCTCCAGAGTCCGGTTAGAATAATGGCGTGCGGGGAACGTTGACAAGATAAGGAATTCTGATGCCCCAGGGTATTCGAGAAGGACGGTTTTATGTTTTTCTATTACAGCGACGAGCATCGTCCGATTCATGTTCATGTGCGGCGAGGTGGTGGCGAGGCCGTGTTCAATGTCGAGGAGTCAGTCGAGCTTCGGGAGTCCCAGAATATGAACGTGAGCGAGCTAACAAGAGCGCAGAGGTTGCTGAGGAGAATCGACACCTGATCGTGGAGAAGTGCCATGAACACCTTGGTTGACAGGGTCAAGTCCGCCGTCTATCGGGATGGGAAAGTTCTGGTGATGATGGAAAGCCAAGTGGAGATTCGTTTTCGTGTCGCCGGCAACCCCCGCCTTGCTCGAGGCACACCTCAGCAACTGAACAACCTCGAGGTTTCGCCCTTTGGTCTTCATTGGCCCGACCTTGACGAGGACCTGTCGTTCCAGGGCCTGCTCGAGGGGGACTATGGTCAGAGTAGGAGCTGTCGGCCGTCACGAAGCTCCGGCTGACACATCCGGGCATTCAGACTTTACCGACGGGGGCCAGATAGAGCGTGAATTCGTCCCGGCCATCCACCCGCAGCAGGCGGTCCATCGCCTGCTGGTCGTAGGCGGCCACGGCACACGTCCCGGCGCCGATCGCGGTGGAAGCCAGATACAGGTTCTGGCAGACGTGCCCGGCATCCAGGGCGATCACCCGGTGGGCGGCCAGTCCGTAGCGCCATTCCATGCGGTAGGGCAGCGTGGTCCAGAAGAAAACGGCGGCGGCCCGAGCGACGAAGGCTTGGCCGAGCGTGGCGGCGGTCAGCTTGCGATGCACCTGGGTTTCGGAAAACTCCCACAGCAACTGATGCTCGAGCGGCAGGTAGCGGTAGAAGCCGGGGGCCAATCCCGCCACGTTGAACAGGCACAGATACGTCTCCAAGGCGTGGCGGCAACCGGCGGAGGGCACGGTGCGAAAGACGTTCGGGGCGGCGCCCTGCCGCACGCCCTGCGTTGCCCAGAGCAGGAAGGCCAATTCGTCCAGGGCCAGGCTTTCGTCGCGAAAACTCCGCCAGCTGCGCCGCGAGCCGATCACCGTCTGCAGGTCGGGCAGGGTTCCCAATTGCCAGGCGTCGGGGCGGGGCAAATCGAACCGGGCGGCCTCCGCGGGGATCGGCTTCTGCACCGGGGGACGCGGTACACCCCGCTGCTGGTCGGTGCCGGAGAAATCGATCTGCTGCCGAATCGTGTCTCGCAGGAATTCACGCGACTGGTCGATCGACGGAAGACGGGTCATCGTGGGGTCCTTGTTCCAAAACCGGGCGGCCGCACCGGGGCGAGCGACCCGGCCAAGTCGCCGGAGGGGATCAGCCGGTGGGGATCTGGGCGATCTTCAACGCCACTTCCATCGCCTTGCGACCGTCCTCGGGGGTGATCGACGGCGTCCGGCCCTCCAGCAGACACTGCGTGAAATACTCGTTCTGTTGGTAGTGCCCCCACTGCCGCGCGCCCCCCTCTTTCAAATACCACTCGGCGACCCGCGGTTGTTCCCCATAGACGGTCAGCGTCTCGTTGTCCTTGGCCTTGAGCACCTGGCCCGAGCTGCCCACGATTTCCAAGGAGGACGACGAGGCCGCCGGCGTGACCGTGCCACTGTACTGCAGCGAACCGACCGTGCCGGTCGACAGTTTCATCGTCACACTGCCGTCGTAGCCCAATGTCCCGCCGTACTGGTCCAGCACGGTATACTTGGCTGCGCCCTGCACTTCTTCGATCTCCGCCTCCAGCAGCCAGCGGAACATGTCGATCGACCAGACGGACAAGGTGAACAGGGGTCCGCCACTGGTCTGCAGGTTCCACATCCAGGAACCGCTGGGCCACTGCATGGCCAGGTCCGCGGCCGAGATGAATTCGCGGTAGATCAAGGCCGTGGCGGCGCCGAATCCCGGTTCGGCCAGCAGCTGTTTGGCTCGCACGTAATTCGGAGTGAATCGGAACGTCAAGCTGGGCATCACGATCACGCCCTGCTTCTTCGCGGCCGCGATGATCTGATCCGCTTCTTCCAGGGTGGCGGCCAGCGGCATTTCGCACAGCACGTGCTTGCCCGCCTCGATCGCCGCCATGGCCACGGGGCCGTGCAAGGGGGTCGGCAGGGAAACGACCACCACGTTCACCCCCGGATCCCGGACCAGTTCCGCATAATCGGCATAAGCCGCTTTCGGTTGATACTTGTTGGCCGCCTTCGTCCTCCGCGGTTCGTCCGGATCCGCGATCGCCACCAGTTCCGAGCCTTCGATCTTGCGGAACGAAGACACGTGGGCCCCCAGGCCGACGAAACCACACCCCACGACACCGACACCGATACGTTCCATCTTACTGGCTCCGAAGAAAAGGTTGAATTGAAGAACCGGGTACCCGCGGGGTCGATCAGGCCGCCTGGGCCAGCAATTCGCGGGCGACTTCCACCGCGCTGGCCGCGTCCGGAGCGTATCCGTCGGCCCCCACCTGATCGGCGTATTCCTGCGTAACCGGAGCCCCTCCGATGATGATCTTGGCGACGTCCAACTCCGCCGCTTTCAGGGCATCTACCGTGGTCTTGATCGCTGGCATCGTCGTGGTCAGCAAGGCGGAAAGCCCCACCAAACGGGGCTGGTGTTCCTTGACTGCCGCCACGAACTTTTCCGCCGTAACGTTCGTGCCCAAGTCGATCACATCGAAATTCGCGCCCTTCCACATCATGGCCACCAGATTCTTGCCGATGTCGTGCAGGTCCCCTGCCACCGTGCCGATCACCACCTTGGCTACCGGCTGGATACCGGCTTCCACCAACAGCGGTTCCAGGGCGCCCATGGCTTCTTTCATCGCTCGGGCTGCGATCAGCATCTCGGGAACAAAAATCTCATTTCGCTGGAAACGTCCCCCCACCACGTCCATGGCCGCGACCATCGCGTCCAGGACTTCCTGAGGGGCGACTTGGGCGTCAATGGCCTCTTGCGTCAACTGAATCGCCTCGTCACGCTTACCTGCTTTGATCGCTTCGCCAAGTTGTTCCAGATCGGGCATGGATCACCAACCTTATGCCAAGAGGATTGTGACAAACCTATTCCGCAGCCGTGCGGCAAAAAGCGGCTGCGGCCGCCAAGACCGGCTGGCGGGCTGCGTTTCGCAACACCGCAGTCTACAATAGGAGCGGCGATCAAGCAACGACGCGCCGCCAGGAAAAAGCCCGGAAATAGGACGCGTGAGCGAGGAGCAGCTGGAATGGGGGATTCTGTGCAACTATCGGTCCAGACACCCCATGAAGTGCGTATTTTGTCCGCAGATCGGTTAGCAGATGGTCCGCTGAGCGACGTCCTGCGGCAGGCCGAATTGCCTTTGAATACCCGGTGTGGCCAACGCGGATTGTGCGATGGTTGTCTGATCGAGATCCTTCAAGGTTCGCTGCTGGATCGGGCGGGCGAGCCACTCTTGGCGGACCCGCAGCGCCCGGTGCGCGCCTGCCAATGCCGGGTTCCACCGGTGGGAACGGTTTCCATCCGGATCCCGGCCCGATCCCTCTTGGCGCATGCCCCGCAGGTCGCCACCTCATTTCGTGTGGGGGTTTCCCAAGCGCACAATCCCTTATGGCAGTGTTTGGAGCTGCCCGAGCACGATTTTGCTTCCGATGCCAGCTTGATCCGCGCCATTCGTTTGGCGATCGCTTGGCGTGCGGACCGCGATGTCCCCCTGCGTATGGAGGGCTCGTTAACGGAGTGGGCCCATCTGGCTGGTTTTCCCCGCCGAGTCGTACTGGATCACCGCGGAGACCACTGGTCGGTTCGCCCGGCGCCGCGGGAAATGGCCGATCCGCCGCTGGGCTTGGCGATCGACGCCGGGACGACCACGGTGGTGGTTCTCCTGGTGAATCTGGAGGACGGCCGGGTGCTTCAGACCGCGTCGGCTTGGAACCAGCAGACGCGATTGGGCGACAACGTCCTGACGCGGATCAATTTGTGCCTGCAGAACCCGCAGATGGTTGCCCGGCTGCAGGAATGGATCATCCGGCGTACCTTGCGGCCGTTATTTGATCAGGTGTTGCGTGCGGCGGGGGCGGCGAGCGAGCAGGTGCGTTGTGTGGCGGTGGCGGGGAACACGACGATGCTGCATTTGCTGGCCGGCGTGGACCCGGGACCGTTGGGCACCGCTCCGTTCGAGGCGGCTTTCTTGGAGCATCGGGTGCTGGAGGGAGCCGACGTGGCCATCGGGCCCGG